>JANMMR010000381.1:0-4477 GCA_031373455.1 Rhodoferax sp. | reverse complement strand
GTCCAGCAGCGGCATCAAGCCGTAACTGATCAAAATCGGCAGTGCCAGCCCGATTTGCAGACCAGTCGCCGCGTGTGCCGCCATGCCGGTAAACGGCAACAGGGGAAAAGCGACCGACAGCAACCACCACAGGCGTTTGCGGTCGCGGTATTCAACCGGTCCCAGGTTGGGGTCGATGGCTCGGTAGACTCTGCTCATAGGTGCTTTATAGCTGCGCCCAGACTCACACCACCAGCGGCAGGCTGCGGTGCCGCTTGCCCGTCAAGGCAAAGACGGCGTTGGCCACAGCGGGCGCCAGCGGCGGCACGCCAGGCTCACCCACACCACTGGGATGGCGGGTACTCGGCAGAATAAAGGTTTCAACCACCGGCGCCTCAAACAGCTTGACCATCGGGTAATTGTTGAAGTTGGTCTGTTGCACCACGCCCTCAACAATTTCGATCTTGCCGTACAACGCGGCGGTGAGCGCGAAGATCACCGAGCCTTCCATCTGCTGCGCCACGATGCCAGGGTTGACCACGGTGCCACAGTCGATGGCGCAAACCACCCGGTGCACGCGCGGCTTGCCCTCCACCAGCGACACCTCGGCCACCTGCGCGATGATGGAACCGAACGATTCATGCAGTGCCACACCACGCGCGCGGCCTGCGGGTGCGGGCTTGCCCCATTGGGCCTTGTCAGCGGCCAGATTCAGCACCGCGAGGTAACGCGGCGCGTCTTTCAGCAAGGCGCGGCGCAACTCGAGCGGGTCTTGCTTGGTCTCAAAAGCAATTTCGTCGATGAAACTTTCCGAGATGAAGGCGTTGTGGGAATGCCCTACCGAGCGCCAGTTGCCAATGGGCACATGGGTGCGCGTCGCCACGTGGGCCATGTGCTGGTGTGCAAAGCCGTAGGGCAGGTCGAACAGACCCTCGGCGGCCGCCTTGTCCGGCGGATCAATCGGGCCGGCCATCGCCGGCAGGATGCGCTCCAGGAAACGCGGTGAGAGTGCGTCACCCGCCGACTTGATCGAGAGCGTGCTGAAGGCGCCGGGCGCATCGACCGAGGCTTTCAGGTGCGCCACCAGCATCGGCCGGTAGACGTCGTGTGTGGTGTCTTCCTCGCGCGACCACACCAGCTGCACCGGGCGGCCGCCGCAGTCCATCGCCACGCGCACGGCCTGGGCCACGTAGTCCACTTCCAGACGCCGGCCAAAGCCACCGCCCAGCAGCATCGCGTGCAATGTGACCTTGTCCAGCGCCACGCCAGCCACTTTGGCCGCTGCGGCACGGGCCACTTCGGGCACCTGGGTGCCGGTCCAAAGTGTGACCTGGCCATCCTTGACCTGGGCCGTGCAGTTCATCGGCTCCATCGTGGCGTGCGCCAGAAAGGGTGCGCTGTAGGTGGCTTCAATGACGCGCCGGGTTTTGGCATGCGCGGCCGCCACATCGCCTTTTTTGTGAAAACTGAAGCCATCCTCACGGCTCGCCATCTGGCTCAGGTGGGCTTCAATGTCTTTGCTGTTCAGCGCGCCCAGGGGCCGTTGTTTCCACACGGCCTGCGCGGCAGCGGCACCCTGCAGGGCGTGCCAGGTGGTTTTTCCCACTACTGCAAAACCGGCGCTGCTGCCGGCATAGCCGGGCAAATGCACAAAACGCTCCACGCCGGGGATCGCCATGGCGGCTTTTTCATCCAAACTGCCCAGCGAGCCGCCCAGCATGGGCGACTGCCGCACGGTGGCAAAAACCAGGCCTTGGGGCCGCGCGTCAATGCCGAACAGCGCGCTGCCATTGACTTTGGCCGGCACGTCGGGGCGCGGCGCAGCAGTGCCGATCAGCTTCCAGTCCTTGCGGTCCTTCAGCTTGGCTTCGGTCAGGTTCAACGCCAGTGCGGCCTTGGCAAATTCGCCATAGTGGCCCTGTTTGCCGGAGGCGTGCTGGATCACGCCATTGACAACCCTCACTTCGGCGACGGGCACCTTCCAGGCGTCTGCCGCTGCGTTGACGAGGCTGGCGCGGGCCAAGGCGGCCGCCATGCGCAGGTGCTCCCACGCGTCGGACACGCTGCTGGAGCCGCCGGTGGCGTTCAGGCCGAGTTCGCGCACGGCTTTGTCGAGCAGCCAGTGGGTGACCTTGATCTTGAGCGGCTTTTCATCGCCTTCCATGTCCAGCGGATGAAACGGCAAGGCCAGGCGCATCATCATCACATTGCCGTAGATGGAGTCTGCGCCGGCCTGCTCCAGCCGCACGCGGGCCAGCGGCACGTCCAACTCTTCAGCGACCAGCATCGGCAGCGCGGTAAACACGCCCTGGCCCATTTCGGCGCGGGCTATGGCCAGCACCACACTGCCATCCTGCGCGATCTTGATCCAGCCGTTCAGGGCAACCTCGCCCTCTTTGGGCGCCAGCATGTGTTCCGGTTTGCCCAGGCGCGAACGCATCGGCATCGCGCCCCAGCCGACGATCAAGGCACCCGTGGCGCCCAGGCCACCCAAAATCCAGGTGCGGCGTTTCATGCTGCGGCTCCTGGAGTACCGGCCGCGCGGTGGATGGCGTTGCGCACGCGTTGGTAGGTGCCGCAGCGGCAGATGTTGGTCATCGCCGCGTCAATGTCGGCGTCGGAGGGCTTGGGGTTCTTCTCCAGCAGCGCGGCCGCGGCCATCAGCATGCCGCTTTGGCAATAACCGCATTGCGGCACCTGTTCGGCGATCCACGCCGCCTGTAACGGGTGGGGTTTGTCAGCGGTGCCGAGCGACTCGATGGTGCGAATGGGTTTGCCCACAACGGCCGAAGCCGGCGTGATGCAGGAGCGCACGGCTTGCCCGTCCACATGCACGGTGCAGGCGCCGCAGGCGGCAATGCCGCAGCCAAACTTGGTGCCAGTGAGATTCAGCACATCGCGCAGCAGCCACAACAAGGGCATGTTGGGGTCGGCGTCGGCCTGTGTGGCTTTGCCATTGACGTTCAGTTCCATGGGGGTTCCTGAAATTCGTTGCAATGGGCGCATTGTTGCGCAGTTTCTATTGGCCCTGACACAGCGGGATTTTTGACTCAGTCGACCCTGCTGACACCACGTTGTCAGGAGCCCAGGCGCACTATCGGCACTCCTTTAACAACACTGGAGTTTTCCATGACAAGCACTGCTTCCACTGCCCTCAAAAACGCGATCACCTGGTTTGAAATTCCCACGCTCGATCTGGTCAAATCCCAGGCTTTTTACGAGACCGTCCTCGCCTGCAAGATGCTGCCGGAGGACATGGGGCCGTCTCAAGGCGCTGTATTTCCATATAAGGGCGCAGAAGCCGTTGGGGGCGCGTTACTGTGCGGGCCAAGTGCGCCCAAACCTGGCGCAACGGGCGCGCTGATCTACCTGGACGCCTCGCCAGTGCTGGACGCAGCGGTGAGCCGCGCCCTGGCAGCGGGCGCCAGCCTGGCCTGCCCGCGCGTAGCGCTGCCGCCGGGAATGGGCTTCTTTGCGCACATCATTGACCTGGATGGCAACCGCGTGGGCCTGCACGCATTGGCCTGATTGGGTCTGGCCTGCATTTGGATAAAGTCACAACATGACTTCAATCATTGCCAAGAACTGGATTGCCGTGGCCAGCGCCGAGCATGCGCGGCGAGGCCGCGACGAGATGGCACCGGGCTTCATGCAGGTGGGCCACGGCAAGCTGGCCCCGCTCAAGCGGGTCATGCCAGGGGACCGGTTGGCGTACTACTCGCCTACCATCACATTTGGCGTGCAGGATAAATTTCAGAGCTTTGTGTCGCTGGGCATTGTGCAGCCGGGGGAGCCGTATGCGTTTGACATGGGCGGTTTTGTACCCTACCGGCGCAACGTCGAATACCTGAAGTCAAAAGAAGCGTCGATTTTGCCCTTGCTTGACGATTTTGAGTTTGTGGAAAACCGCAGTCATTGGGGTTACAAGTTTCGCTTTGGCCTGTTCACCATCAGCGACCCAGACATGCGGGTGATTGCACGGGCAATGGACGTGAATGCGTCAAGGCTATCATTTATATAGCAATCCATGTATGTTTCACGACGGTCTTAAGCCAACCTGATCATCTAAAATCGCCGACACGACCTGTTCTGCCCTGTCAAACCCCCATGCGCCGTGCCGACCGCCTGTTTCACATTGTCCAGCTTATCCGGGGCCGCCGCCTCACCACGGCGGCGTTTCTGGCTCGGCGGCTTGAAGTGTCAGCGCGCACGGTATACCGCGATGTGGCCGATTTGCAGCACCAAGGCGTACCGATTGAGGGCGAGGCAGGTGTGGGCTACCGGCTGGGAGCGGGTTTTGAGCTGCCGCCGCTGATGTTCACGCAGGACGAAGCCAAATCGCTGGTGGCCTCGGTGCGGCTGGCGCAGGCCTGGCTGGACCCCGGCCTGGCGCGCGAGGCTGAAAACGCGCTGGGCAAAATCCTCTCGGTGCTGCCCGCAGCGGTACGCGCCGCTGCTGAAAGCCTGGCGCTGTATGCCCCGGTGGCCAGCCTCGGTG
>JANMMR010000483.1:0-5451 GCA_031373455.1 Rhodoferax sp. | reverse complement strand
TGTTGGCGTAGGTGTAGACCAGCACCTTGTGCTGCAGCAGCTCTTGCGGCGTCTGGGGCGCCGGGTGTTGCGCCAGGTAGGCCGGGGCGGCTGCCAGGATGCGCCGCGTCGATGCCAGACGGCGGATGGTGATGTTGCTGTCGGGCTCCACCTCGCGGGTTCGGATCGCCACGTCGATGTTGTTGTCGATGATGTCCAGGTAACGGTTGGCGGCCTCGATGTGCACGGTGACGTTCGGGTAACGCTCGGTGTAGTGCTTCAAAAGCGGCGCCACGTGGTGCAGCGAGAACGAGAGCGAGGCGCTGATGCGCAACACGCCACTGGGGTTGAGCGCGGTGGCGTTGACGGCGGCTTCGGCGTCTTTGAGCTCGGCCAGGATGCCTTTGGCCTTCTGGAAGAACTCCTGCCCGGTGTCGGTGAGGTAAAGCCGGCGCGTATTGCGCTCGACCAGGCGTGCGCCCAGGCGCTCCTCCATCGCCGAGAGGTAGCGGCTGGCTGCGGCGTTGGAGAGCTCCAGCGATTGCGCGGCGCGGCTCAGGCTGCCGGTTTCGGCAACCTGTACGAAGAGTTCGAGTTCGGTCCAGCGGTCCATGGAAAAGTCAATTGCAGTTGGGAAGCGTGGCGAATTGTCGGTGCAATTTATAGTGCGTCACACAGACCAAACCCGCAGGAGCCGACGTGGACGACACATTGACGCAGCAATTCAAAATCCGCCAGCTGGTGGAGAGCTGGGCCGTTTGGCGCGACGCGGGCGACTGGGAGCGCTTCAAAACCGTGTGGCACCCCGACGGCGTGATGATGGCAACCTGGTTTCAGGGGCCGTTTGAAGACTTCATCAAGGTCACCATCGAGGGCTGGAACAAAGGTGTGAGCATCCTGCATTTCCTGGGCGGATCGTCGATTGACGTGGCCGGAACGCGCGCCATCGCGCAGACCAAAATGACGATTTCGCAACGCGGCCTGGTCGATGGCGTGGTGTGCGACGTGGTCTGCACCGGGCGCTTCTACGATTTTTTTGAAGAACGCGCCGACACAAGCGGCAAGCCGCGCTGGGGCCTGGTGCACCGCCAGCCGATCTACGAAAAAGACCGTGTGGACCCGATTGACCCGGCAGCCAGGCTGGAGCTGGACCAGGCCACCTTGGCGAAATACCCGGAAGGTTACCGCCACCTGGCGTACATCCAGACCAAAATTGGCTACACCGTCAAGCTTGACATGCCGGGGCTCAAAGGCCCGCTCGTGCAAGACCTGTACCGGCGCGGCGCCGGCTGGCTGGCCGGCAAACCCATTGAGCGCTGAGGCGTCAGGCTGACTGTCAAAAAAAGAGGACTCGCACCATGCCTTTCAAATTTTTCCCATCTACCGGGTTGGCCGTGGTGTTGCTGGTGGGTCTGGCGGCCCTGGCTGGCATGACGGCTGCGCCCATGGCCAACGCGCAGGAGGCTTTCCCCAACCGTGCCCTCAAGGTCATCGTGCCGCAGCCTCCGGGTGGCGGTTTTGATTTTGTCGGGCGGGTTTTGGCCGAAAAACTGGCCTTGCAGCTCAAACAGCCGGTGGTGGTGGACAACCGGCCGGGTTCGGGCACGGTGGTCGGCACCGATGCCGCCGCCAAAGCCGCGCCCGATGGCTACACCCTGCTCACCGGCTCGGTCTCCAACCTCGCGTTGAACCCCGGGCTCTATGCCAATTTGTCGTACGACCCGCTCAAAGACTTCGAGCCCGTGGGCCTGGCCGTGAGTTACAGCTACACCCTGATCGGCCGCAAGGATTTGCCCTTCGCCAGCCTGCAGGAGCTCATCGCCCATGCCAGGGCCAATCCGGGAAAACTCAACTACGCCTCGGGCGGCAATGGCTCCGGGCAACACGTGTTGGCGGCGGCCTTGTGGCACCTGGCGGGCGTGCAGCTTACACACGTGCCGTACCGTGGCGCCCAGGCGGCGTATACCGACCTGATTGGCGGCCGCGTCGACCTGTTTTTTGACCTCTCCTCCACGGCGCGGCCGCAGGTGGATGCCGGCACCGTCAAGGCGTTGGCGGTGTCTGGGGCGGCGCGCAACCCCATGCACCCGCAGGTGCCCACCGTGCGCGAGACCGGCGCGGCGCCGCTGGAGCTCGAATCCTGGTTTGGTTATTTTGTGCCGGCGCGCACACCCAAAGCCGAGCAGGCCCGGCTGCAGCAGGCTTTGGCGGTGGTGATGAAGTCGCCCGACGTGGTCGAGCGGTTTGAGAAAGCCGGCGGCAAGCCAATGGCGCTGGTGGGCGACGAGGCCAAAGACCTGGTGCGGCGCGATGTGGAACGCTGGACCAAGCTCATCCGCGACATCGGCATCAAGGCCGATTGAAGTGCCCGGCCCAATGGTCAAACACATCGTGATGTGGAATGTCAAGGGGGACACTCCCGAGCAGAAAGACGCCGGTATCCAGCGCCTGCGCGGCGCCTTCGAGGGCATCCGTGGGAAGATACCCGGCTTGACGCACCTGGAGATTGGCGTGGACCGAAGTGGCGTGGACTATGCCTGTGACGTTGTGCTGTATTCGGAGTTTGAATCGCAGCAGGCGCTGGACGCCTACGCTACCCACCCGGAACACCTGCGTGTGCGTGATGAATTGCTGGGCCTGCGCATTGCCAGGCACCAGGTTGACTATTGAGTTTTTATTTTATTGAAAGAATTGAATGAGCAAAATTGGCCAAGCCGCGCTGGACCAGATTTTCCTGAAGGCGCGCACCGCCGTGGGATTCCTTGACAAACCAGTGCCTCTCTCTTTGGTGCAAGAGGTCTACGACATCGCCAAAATGGGCGCCACCTCGATGAACACACAACCGACGAGGTATGTGATCTTGCAGTCGCCCGGAGCCCGCGCCCGCCTGTTGCCGGCCATGAGCCCTGGCAATCTGGAGAAAACCCGCACCGCACCGGTGACCATCATCGTCGCCACCGACACCCAGTTTTATACCCACATGGACAAAACCTGGCACAAGCCGGAAGGCCAGGCGATGTATGCCAACAATGCCGCCTTGGCTGCCGCCACCGCCACCCGCAATGGCACCTTGGGCAGCGCCTATTTCATGATCGCTGCGCGCGCCTGCGGGCTCGATTGCGGGCCGATGAGCGGTGTGGACTTGGCCAAAGTCAACGCCGAGTTCTTCAAGGATGGCCGCTTCACGGCGAACTTCGTCCTGAACCTGGGTTATGGCGACGACAGCAAACTCTTCAACCGCAACCCGCGCCTGAGTTTTGAGCAGGCCTGCCAGGTTTTGTAAGAAGGCCAGGTGATGTTGTTCCCCACAACACTGGTCGGCAGTTACCCGCAGCCCGACTGGCTGATTGACCGCAAAAAGCTGGCTGGCCGGTTCCCGCCGCGTATTCGCGCCAGCGAGTTGTGGCGTGTGGCCCCGGAGTACCTGGAAGAAGCGCAAAACGACGCCACCGTGATGGCGATCCGCGCGCAGGAAGACGCCGGCCTGGACATCATCACCGACGGAGAAATCCGCCGCGAGAGTTATTCCAACCGTTTTGCCACGGCGCTTTCGGGGGTGGACATCGACAACCCCGGCACTGCGCTGGACCGCAGCGGCCACCCGAACCCGGTGCCGCGTGTGGTCGGCCCCATCAAACGCATGCGGCCGGTGGAAGTCGACGACCTCGAATTTTTGAAAGCGCATACCAGCCGCAAGGTGAAGATCACAGTGCCCGGCCCATTCACCATGAGTGAACAGGCGCAGAACGACTATTACCCGAGCAACGAAGAAGCAGCCATGGCCTACGCGGTGGCGGTGCGCGAAGAAATTGCCGACCTGTTTGCAGCGGGTGCTGACGTGGTGCAAATCGACGAGCCCTACATGCAGTCGCGCCCCGAGAAGGCGCGCCAGTATGGACTCAAGGCGCTCAACGCGGCGCTGCAGGGCATTGAGGGCGAGACGGCGGTGCACATCTGTTTTGGTTACGCTGCCATCATCCACGCGCGGCCCACCGGCTATTCGTTTTTGCCGGAGATGTACAGCTGCAGGTGCAAACAGGTGTCGCTGGAGACCGCGCAATCGAATCTGGATTGTTCGGTACTGGCCAAACTCGACAACAAACGCCTGATGGTCGGCTGCATCAACCTGGACGACATGGCCGTCGAGTCGCCCCAAACGGTGGTCGACCGCATCAAGAAGGCGCTGGTGTATGCCAAACCCGAGAACATCATCCTCGCGCCCGACTGCGGCATGAAATACCTGCCGCGCGAGGTTGCCAACGGAAAATTGCGCGCCATGGTCGAAGCCGCCAGGATGCTGCGTGCTGAATTCAGCTAACCCCTTCTTCTGAAAGACTCCCCATGTCCCTCGAAACCAGTGCCCAAGACTTGCCCGACGCCGTGATTGCCCGCATGGCCAATTGCCAGGACCCGCGTTTCAAACACCTGATGAGCGTCTTGATCAAGCACATCCACGCCTTTGCCCGCGAAGTGCAACTCACGCCCGATGAATGGATGACAGCGATCCAGTTCCTCACCGCCACCGGCCAGAAATGCGACGACAAGCGCCAGGAGTTCATCCTCCTTTCAGACACGCTGGGCCTCTCCATGCAGGTGGTGGCCATCGCACAGGCCAAAGCCATTGCCGCCAACCCGAATTCGGCCGCCGCCACGCCGGCCACCGAGGCCACGGTGCAGGGACCGTTCTTTTTTGAAGGCGCGCCCAAGTTGCCACTGGGAAGTGACCTGCAGGGTGACATGCCGGGTGAACCGGCGCGTTACAGCGGCCGCGTGACCGACCTGGCTGGCAAACCGGTGGCCAACTGCGCGGTGGATGTGTGGTCCAGTGACACCGAGGGTTTTTATGACGTGCAAAAGGGTGCCGACGTGCCCATGCACCTGCGCGCCCAGTTTCATACCGACAGTGAAGGCCGCTACCACTACTGGAGCGTCAAGCCGGCCAAATACCCGGTGCCGATCGATGGCCCCGGCGGCAAGATGCTGCTGGCCATGGGGCGCCACCCTTTCAGGCCGGGCCACATGCACATGATGCTGCGCAAGGACGGGTTTTCACCGCTGGTCACCCACCTGTTTGACCGCGAGAGTGAATACCTCGATTCCGATGCGGTGTTTGGCGTGCGCGAGAGCCTGATCGTCGATTTCGAAAAACACGCCGCCGGCAAGGCCCCGGATGGCCGTGTGCTCGACAAGCCCTGGCTGAGCTGCACCTACGACTTCAAGCTTGTGCCGTCCACCTGAACCCCACCCCACGGACCCATTTCGACCATGAAAATCGGCAAAAAAATCGCACCCAATTCGGCCATTTCCACGGCTAACGCAGACACTATCGTGGTGCGCGGGCAAGACCTGTGCCTGGACCTGATCGGGCAGATGAACTTTGGCGACTATTTCTATTTTTTGCTGACCGGCAAAAAGGCCGACGCAACGATGAGCGCCTTGCTCAATGCCTGCATGGTGGCGATTGGTGAACAT
>JANMMR010000366.1:0-4194 GCA_031373455.1 Rhodoferax sp. | reverse complement strand
GCAGTCCGAGCCTCGTTCAATCAATTGAACTGCATCGCTCCTCGGATGGGCACAATTGTAGTGCGAACCCCATGGTTTTGCACGCCAAAGGCTGAAAATGCAGGCCCAAAAACAAAGGCCAGCCTGGAGTGCCCCCAGGCTGGCCTGTTTTAAACGCAGTTTCTTAAACGCGGTTCAATAAGACAGGCTTACTGCCGCTGGCGGCGGCGTGAAATTGCCAGCATGCCCAGGAGGCCCGCGCCGAACAAGGACAACATGCCAGGTTCAGGAATTTCGGTGCCGCAAGGCGGGGTGCTGCAAATCTGCGTGGTGGTTCCACCGCCCAAAATTGCGGCTTGACCAAAGGTTGCGCCTGCAACGCTGTTTGTCGCCAGCACGCTCAGGCCAAAGAAACCCGCAGGGCCAGTGAACACATTGTGGAAAAGGTCACCTGCCAGCTCGGCATTGGTCGCCGTAAACCCGGCGGCGGCCAGCGCCGGCGTTTGCGCAACCGCGCCATAACTCGCATTGGTGATGCTCAGCGCTCCCAGCGGAAACCAGCCAAAGGCACCGGTAAGGCCGGCCTCGGTGAAGGCCAGCAGGTTGCCACCGCCATTCACAAAGGTAGCGATATCGGCCGAACGCAGGTTAATGGCGTCCAACTCGGCCTGCGAAATTCCGCCTCCCGTTTGGGTGACTGCGGAAGGAATCAAAATACCCGCAAATGCCGATAGATTCACGGCTCCGATGGCAGCCGCGTCGGCTGCCTGGGTAAGGGTAATACCACCAGTGTTCCATGCATTGATGTTGCCGCGCGAAGTTCCGCCCGTGTCGCCACCCAAAATCAGGATATTGAGGCCCCCGTTGGTGTTCCCGGTATTGATAAAGCTGAGCAATTGCGCGCCAAAAGCAACTGTGACGTGCCCACTGTCATCGCTGTCCTGGCCGGAAATGTAAATTTTCCCGGCATGGGCCATACCGCCAAAAGCGAATGCCGCGACGGCCGCAGTGGCTACCAACAGCTTGGAAACGACATGTTTGTGAATTGATTTCATCGACAATCTCCTTAAATGACGCTGAACCTTGCACCTTCTGTGGCCAGCAAAAACAGATGGGAGCTGCGACAAAAAGCACCCCTTGCCAAGAAACGCAGCATCTCAATTCAACTTAGCAATAGCTGTGCCAGTAAAATGTGTAATTGAAAAGTTACTGTGATATCAACGGCTTGCAGCCAACGCAGGCCCCATCCGTCGATTGGCAACCAGGATTCCGGTCTGTATTTGTAAAAAAACCCGACACGCGGGCTGCCAATCGGGCGCCTCTCGGCTGTGGGTTAACCCTGTGCCTTGGGCCCGCTGGCCTGTCAGCAGCACAATGCTGGCGAACCGCAGACTCAAGACCGCCACTGCGGTGAGGGTCTGCTCCTTGAAATTTTGGATACTTACTTTGTCATTCGCCACCGAAACCCGCCGCCGCCGCACCTTTGCCATCATTTCCCACCCGGACGCCGGCAAAACCACGCTGACGGAAAAGCTTTTGCTGTTCTCCGGCGCGATCCAGATCGCCGGTTCGGTGAAGGCGCGCAAGGCCACACGGCACGCGACGTCTGACTGGATGGAAATCGAGAAGCAGCGCGGCATTTCGGTCGCCTCCAGCGTGATGCAGATGGCTTACCGCGACCATGTGGTCAATTTGCTCGACACCCCAGGCCACAAAGACTTCAGCGAAGACACCTACCGCGTTTTGACGGCCGTCGACTCAGCCCTGATGGTGATCGACGCGGCCAACGGCGTCGAGGCGCAAACCCGCCGCCTGATTGAAGTCTGCCGGCAGCGGGACACGCCGATCATCACCTTTGTGAACAAGATGGACCGCGAAGTGCGCGAGCCGCTGGACATTCTGGACGAAATCGAGCGCGAGCTGGGCATGCCGTGTGTGCCCATGACCTGGCCGGTCGGCCAGGGCAAGACTTTTGGCGGCATCATCAACCTGCGCACACAAGCGATGACGGTGTTTGAGCCCGGCGGCGACCGCGGGCCGAAAGATTTCACCACCATCCCCTTGAGCGACCAGGCGGCGCTGCTCAAGCGGTTTGGCCACGAGTTCGAGACGGCGCACGAGAGCATGGAGCTGGCCGTTGGCGCCTCGCCCCACTGGGACCATGCGGCGTTTCTGGCCGGCAAACAGACGCCGGTGTTTTTTGGCTCGGGCGTGAACAACTTTGGCGTGATGGAAGTGCTGGACGCGCTGGTGGATCTGGCGCCCTCGCCGCAGTCGCGCACGAGTTCGTTCGTGGTCAACAAACAGCCTGTCATCAAGGAGATTCAACCGGATGACGAAGCGTTTTCAGGCGTGGTGTTCAAGGTGCAGGCCAACATGGACGCCAACCACCGCGACCGCATCGCCTTTGTGCGCATGGCCTCGGGCAAATACACACCGGGCATGAAATTGAAGGTGATGCGCACCGCCAAAGAGTTGCGCCCGACCAGCGTGGTGACCTTCATGAGCCAGCGCCGCGAAGCCGTGAGTGAGGCCTTTGCCGGCGATATCGTCGGCTTCACCACGCACGGCGGCGTGCAATTGGGCGACACCATCACCGATGGCTCGGTCAACCTGCAGTTCACCGGCTTGCCGTTTTTTGCGCCCGAACTCTTCATGACAGTGGTGTTGAAGAATCCACTGCGCACCAAGCAGCTGCAGCAGGGCCTGGCGCAACTCGGTGAAGAAGGCGCGATCCAGGTGTTTCGCCCCGAAATCGGCGGCAACATGTTGCTCGGCGCGGTGGGCCAGCTGCAGTTTGAAGTGGTGCAGCACCGCCTCAAGGGTGAATACGATGCCGACATCCGGCTGGAGGGCAGCCAGTTCACCGGCGCACGCTGGATCACCGCCGACACGCCGGCCGAGCTGAAAACCTTTGTCGAGGCTTACCCCGCTCGCATGGCGCGCGACGCGGCCGACACGCTGGCATTTTTGTGCACCTCGCCGTACGACGTGCGGCTGGCGCAGGAGCGGTTCCCGAAAATCCATTTCCACCCGCTGCGCGAACACGCGGGGCTGGCTCTGCAAAATGCCGGTTGAGGCGAGTTCGGGACGGGCTCAGGCAAAACAGTGACAGATTCGATCATGCGGCCCTTGAAAGATTGGCCGGTTGAACAGCGGCGCAACATCGTCGGCGTGTTCACCGACATCGATGACACCCTGACGACCGAAGGCGCCATCACGCCCGATGCCTTGCAGGCGCTGGCAGACCTGAAAGCCGCCGGGCTGCGCGTGGTCGCCATCACCGGCCGGCCGCTGGGCTGGTGCCAATCACTGGCCACAAACAACCCCAATTTGGGTACGAAAGCGTTGCCGCTGGATGCCCTGGTGGCCGAAAACGGCTCTGCGGCACTTATTTTGAATAAAAACGGCAGTCAAGTCACGGAGAATAATGATAGTTTGCTATCAAAACTATACCAACAAGATGCAACAACACGGGCAACCAACGCCGCGCGCATGCAGCAGGTGGCGGCACGGGTGGCGCGCGAAGTGCCCACGGCGCAGGTTTCGCGCGACAGCCCCGGCCGCGAGACCGACCTGGCGTTTGACTACAACGAATACGCCCGTTTGCCACCTGAAACCGTGCGCCAGGTGCTGGCCATCCTGCAAAGCGAGGGCATGACCACCAGCGTGAGCAGCATCCACATCCACGGCTGTTTTGGCAGCTTCGACAAATGGCGTGGTGCCTGCTGGATCGCGCGGGAGCTGTGGGGCCTTGATCTGGCGCAGCAGCGCGATGGCTGGGTGTTTGTGGGTGATTCCGGCAACGACCAGGCGATGTTCGAGCACTTCACCCACAGCGTGGGCGTGGCCAATATCGAACGTTTCCTGCCGCAGCTGGCACACCGGCCGCGGTATGTCACAGAGGCATCACGCGGCAGCGGTTTCGCCGAACTCGCGCGCGCGCTGCTTCAGGCCGGGCCCAGTGCGCCCGGCGTGGTGGTGATGTAGGCCTCGCGCAGGTATTCCACCTTTTGCGCCAGCTCAGCCTCGGTGTCGGCGTAACGCCGGGCAATCGAGCGGAACTCTTCCTGGATGGCGTCAAAGGCGTCGACCATGTCCGGGTCGAAATGTTGTCCCTTGCCCTTGAGGATGATCGCCACGGCGGTTTCGTGCGACATGCCTTCCTTGTAGACGCGCCGGCTGATCAAGGCGTCGTACACGTCGGCCACGGCC
>JANMMR010000348.1:0-2362 GCA_031373455.1 Rhodoferax sp. | reverse complement strand
GGAACGATATCGGCGGTACGTTCTGTGGCACTGAACTTGTCGTACCGCAAGGCCAGAGTGCCAGGCCCCAGCGGACGGCTTGCCAACAAAAACCAGGCGTTGAAATCAAGGTAAACGGCACCCGGCCCCATCAGAGTGTCGCCCTGTAGAGCCTGAAATGACAACTCCCATGGCCCCACCTGTTTCAGGCGCAGGCTCGCGTGGTTGAAGCGGGTGAGCCAGGCGTATTGGCCCTCATTGAAAACCATCGGATCGGCGCGGTTGTCATACCGCATCGCGGCCACTTCAATTCGGCTGGCATAGGCGTAATTGGCGGCCACGTAAAAGCCGAGCCGATGGTCCAGCTCGCGAAATTCATTGATGAAGCGCGACTGGGTTTGCGACTGGGCCGGCGCCGGCCTGAAAAACGGCAAATTGGCCATCGGCAGCGTCTCGCTCAAACCTGTAATCCTGTCGCTGATGGACCAGCCGCGCCAGGCGATCAAGGTGCCCGCCGGGTCATTGGCGGCGTACAAAGCCGCTGTAAATCCATAGTCGTGCGGAGATCCTTCAAGCCGCCCGCTGCGCGAAAGCTTGTACTCCAGCCCGATGGTGCGCAGTTCTTCGCCAATCCAGCTGTTGATGGCCGAGCTGGAGATGGTGTCGCGCGGTGTCCAACTGATGCTGTCGTAGTCAAACTCAATACTGGTGACCGGAAAAAATGCCCCTGCCCGCACCCGCGTTTTCCAGGCGCTTGTGGGCACCGGGCTCCAGGCAAGCCAGGCTTCGTTCACATCCAGCGCGCCTTTGCGGTCATCCTGGGCGCTGAAAACCACCGCCGCGCTGACGGCACTGGACACCTCACCTTCGATTTTCAAAAACGCCCCACCCAGCCTGAGCCCGTTGGACTCCCGGTCAAAGCGGGTTTTGTCCAGGCCCGCATTGGGCCAACTTTGGAGCGTGTCGGTTGACAACAAGCGCAAATCCAGCAATCCGCTGATCTCTACCGCTGCAGCATGACCACACGCCAAACCGGTGAGCGCGCAAGCCGCCAAGGCCGCAGTCCTCAAGCCCATGCCGACACGGGCAGCGCGTAAAGACATTTGCTCAATCGTCCCCGTGCCTGTGTGCCTGTATGTGGCTCGCGCGGGTTATTGCTGCGGGATACCCTTGGTCACCGGCCCCCACAGCGACAGCTCTTTCACGAGGCGCTCGCCCAGCATCTGTGGCGTGCCGACCCAGGTGTCGAAACCGGCCTCCAGCCAACGGGCTTTGAGCTCCTCGCTGGCCTGCGCCTTGCGGGCGGCATCATTCAAACGTGCCAGCAAATCAGCCGGCATTCGGGGTGGGCCAAACAGAGCAAACCAGCCGGTGACATCGTAGTCGGCCACACCCAGCTCCATGAGGGTGGGCACCGTGGGCATGGCCGCGTTGCGCTCGCGCGAGGTCACCGCGAAGGGCGCCACTTTGCCGCCGGCGATGTGGCCGCGCGCCACGTTGGGAATGTCAAACATCATGCTGATCTGGCCGCCGATCACGTCGGTCATGGCCGGGGCGCTGCCTTTGTAGGGCACGTGTGTCATCTCGGTGCCGGTGCGCGCCGCCAGCAGCTCGCCGCTGAGGTGGTTGCTGGCGCCAATGCCGGCCGAGCCGTAGGTGACTTTGCCGGGATTGGCCTTCGCGTAGGCGATCAACTCGGGCAAGGTTTTGTAGGGCTGGTTTTTGTTGACCACCAGCACGTTCACATAACTGAGCAAAGGCGCGATGGGTGCAATGTCTTTGACCGGGTCAAACGGCATGGCCTTCAAGAGGTGCGGCGTGATGGTCACCGTGGGGCTGGCTGCAAAAAACAGCAGCAGGCCACCGGGCGCGTTGTAGGCCGACTTGGCCACTGCATCGCCGCCCAGCGCACCCGCCGCGCCGGGGCGGTTTTCCACCACCACCGTGGTGCCGAGTTCGCGGCCAAAATGCGGCGCGAATTGCCGCGCCGCGGTGTCAACCGGGCCGCCCGGCGCGTAGCCCACGATGAGCTTCACGGTTTGTGGGAGGGCAGTTTGCGCGTGGACCGCAAACGACAACGTGGCGCTCCAAACCAGTGCGACAAGGCCCTTTGCCAACACGTTCACCGGCCTCGAAGTAGCATTATTTTTCACATTTATTTCCTGAAAAGATGTTAGCTGACTTTTTTAGGAATTAAGTCACGCAAAACCTCAATAATTTGCTATCTTAATTAAATCAATTACGATTAATTAGTTACCAAATCTTTACTTACAATTCAGTTCCCAAGATGGCTGTCGATTGGCTCGACAAGGTGCCGCCATTGCCGTGGGCGATCGCCGTTTTGGCACCGGCCACTTGCCGCGCACCACATTCACCGCGCAAC
>JANMMR010000323.1:0-2983 GCA_031373455.1 Rhodoferax sp. | reverse complement strand
GTTGCAGTGGCGTCTGGCCCATGGTTACGACTTCAAAACGAATCCGGTCTTGGAGCCTTTGGACCATATTGAGTGCCGGGATGCGCTACTGACCTTTCAGCCCAATTCCAATTCCGTTCGCCCTGAGCTTGTCGAAGCGTCTTCTCCAGCCGTCAGCTCCCAGGCGCGGGCGGGGCAGATGCTTGAGCCTCATACGCTTCGCTTTTTGAAATCGGCTCAATCCTCCGCCCCACCCACGCCGGGGAGCGGGGAGAAATTTTCCTCAGAAATTGAAAAACCGGCTGACCAAATAGCGGTGGAAGCCCAATGGCCGAAAGCCAGCGTGGTGATTGGGAATCCGCCGTTTTTGGGGGATAAAAAGATGCGCTCGGAGTTGGGCGACAGCTATGTCACAGCGCTGCGCAGCGTTTACGAAGGCCGCGTTCCTGGTGGTGCCGATCTTGTGACTTATTGGTTTGAAAAGGCCAGAAA
This sequence comes from Rhodoferax sp., assembly GCA_031373455.1. Lineage (GTDB taxonomy): Bacteria > Pseudomonadota > Gammaproteobacteria > Burkholderiales > Burkholderiaceae_C > JANYCG01. The sequence goes on along the minus strand of JANMMR010000323.1, from coordinate 2,512 downwards.
GCAAATTGAAACGCAAGGATTGGGCGCAGCCGGCTTGGTTGCAACCAATTCAATCCGACAAGCCGCGAACCGGAAGGTTTTGGAGCGCATTTGCGCGAGCTCACGCATATTTGACGCCTGGAGCGATGAGCCTTGGGTCAACGAAGGCGCGGCTGTGCGCGTGTCCCTGATCTGTCAAGGATGGGGGGAATGCTGCTACTTGAATGGGCACTTGGTGCAGCAAATTAACTCTGACTTGAGCGATGGCTCAGGTGGATTGGACTTGACCCAAGCTAAACCGCTTTCGCAGAATCAAGGAACTTCATTCTTTGGACTTTCTTTGGCCGGAGCTTTCACAATTGAAGGGCCGATCGCCAGAGAGTGGCTTCGCTATGGTGCCAACCCAAACGGCAGAACTAACGGCGAAGTAGTGCGGCCAATTTGGAATGGTGCAGACGTAAACCGACGACCCAATGACCGCTGGGTAGTGGATTTCGCTCTGATGCCAAAAACAGAAGCATCTCTTTTTGAAGAACCGTTCGAGCACATTCGCAGAGTGGTCAAACCAACGCGGGAAATCAATCGACGGGAATCACGGGCCCGTAGCTGGTGGCGACATGGTGAGGCCCGGCCAGCGATGCGTGAGGCAATCGGTCAACAATCCCGTTTCATCGTCACGTCAGAAACATCCAAACACCGCTACTTTGTTTGGTGTCCAGCAGCTATTGCTCCAGAACACAAGCTTGTCGTAATTCCCAGAGCGGACGACGTTTCTTTTGGACTTCTTTCGTCGCGATTTCACGTGGTTTGGGCAGTAGCGGTGGGCAGTACTCTGGAAGACCGACCTGTGTACACCACAAGCCGATGCTTTGATCCGTTCCCTTTTCCCGCCGGCCTCACCCCCGCCGACACGGCGCACCAGCAGACCGAGGTGGTGCAGGGCGGGGCGTTGATTCCGGCCGGAGGTCAGGCACGGGGCAGGGCGGGGGCTGACCGGACGATGGGGCCGATTTCAAAAAGCGTAGCGTATGAGGCCCCAGCGTCCGGGCTGCCGCCGCCCGTGCAGAGCGAAGCGGCGTCTACCATCGCTGGTCAGGTGAATTCCGGCAACTTGAAACAGACCGCCACCCAAATCGCCATCGCCGCCAAACGCCTGAACGACCTGCGCGAAGCCTGGCTCAACCCGCCCGAGTGGACGCGCCGAGTGCCCGAAGTGGTGCCGCTAGGCATGGCAATCAGCCCTTACCCCGACCGCATCGAGCCCCGGCCCGGCCTCTCTGAAGCCGACATGAAGGCCTTGCAGAAACGCACACTCACCAACCTCTACAACCTGCGCCCCGCGTGGCTCAACGCCGCACACGAGACGCTCGACGCCGCCGTTGCCGCCGCCTACGGCTGGGCCGACTACACCCCAGCCATGACGGATGACGACATCCTGCAGCGGCTCTTGGCGCTGAACTTGGCGCGGGCCAATGTCGAACTGGCTGCCAAAAAATAACGCAATATGGCATCATTGCACCTGCTTGTCTCATTGGAGAATTGACATGACAGCCCCTGCTCACGATCTCGCCTCCGCCGTGCTGGATTTGCCGCCTGGTGATCGTGCCCGGATGCTCGAATTGCTGATCGCCAGTTTTGAGCCCCAGTCGGAGGCGCAGAGCGCCTGGATGGCATTGGCCACCCAGCGCCGCGAAGACGTTCGCCAAGGCCGCAGCGCCATGGTTTCCGGTGCCGATGCGTTGGCCAGGGTAAAAGCCCGTATTGGCTAAGTTGGCGGATGAATTTTTGGATCCACCCAGACGCAGAACAGGAGCTTGGCGACGCAGCCGTCTATTACGCCGAGCACGCCAATAGCCTGATTGGCCTGGCATTCTTGGTTGAATACGAGCGCGTTGTCGAGCTGCTTGTCGAAAACCAGCAAAGAGGGCCGTTTCTGGCACGTGCCACGAGCGACTTGCGTGTCTACCATTTCGACCGCTTCCCTTATTCCGTGATCTACGCCGAAGACCCAACGCTTGGGCCGCAGATTTATGCGGTAGCCCATCAAAGCCGCAAACCCGGATATTGGGCGGGCCGGGCTTGAATGAACGACATCGCCCTGAACGCCATCTCCGCCGCCACCATCGGCGGCGTCATTGTGGCGATGGCGGCCACCCGCAACAGCGTTGCCAAAGCCATCATTTACGGCTTGCCGGTTCCGGTGACGGTCTTGTTGATCGCCACGGGCGGGGTGGTCACCCCGCACCACATCATCGGGCTGTTTCTGCTGAACCTGTTTTTGTGGAGCGTGTGGTTCACCTACCAGCGCTGGCACAACATTTACCTCTCGGATGCCCTGGGCGCCGCCACTTATGGGGTGCTGGGGTATGGCCTGATCACCTTTGTCGAGGTGTCTTTTTTCGCGATCGTTGCGGCGTTTGCCGTCTCCTGGCTGTTGTTTGCGCTGCTGTACCGCGAACGGCTGGTAGACACCGCCTCCAAGAGCGGCCCGGCCATCCCGCTCACCCTGAAGTTTGCGGTGACCGCCAGTTTG
>JANMMR010000305.1:0-6651 GCA_031373455.1 Rhodoferax sp. | reverse complement strand
CCAAGCCGATGGCGATGGCGCGGCGCATCACGTCCGAGATCACCCGCCCCGCCGTGGAATGGCCAGATTGAGCCAAGGCCTTGGCTGCAGCGAGCACGTCGGCATCAATGTCGAGGGTGGTGCGCATGGGTTGATTGTATCTGATGCATTTGCATCAGATGCGAATTATTTTGATGGTTCGTTCAATCGTCGATACCTTAACCGTTGCCTCGAAAATGACTTTTCCCGGTGCACTGCGAGGGGTTGATTTCAGCAAAAACTGCTACAACCGCAACACGCAACACGCAACACGCAAGACAAAGGACAACGAATGCTAAACACCTTGGGCTGGATCGGCCTTGGCCGCATGGGCGAGGCGATGGTCAAACGCCTGTTGAAGGCCGGGCATGGCGTGAACGTGTGGAACCGCACGGCGGCCAAGGCCGAACCTTTGAAGGACTACGGCGCGACTGTGGCTGCGTTAAAAGCCGACCTGGCGCACTGCGACATTGTGTTCACGATGGTCTCCACCACCGACGATTTGAAAGAAGTGTTGTTTGCAACAGGCGGCCTGTGCAGCGGCGCGCAGAAGCCCAAGGTGGTGGTCGACAGCTCATCCATTTCGCAGGAAGGTTCTGCCGAAATCCGCGAAACGCTCGAAGCCATGGGTGTGGCCTACCTGTGCACGCCGGTCTCGGGCAACGCCAAGGTGGCCAAGGCAGGCAAATTGCTCATGGTTTCCAGCGGCCCCAGATCGCTGTACGACCAGGCCGAGCCGTACCTTCAGGCGATGGCGCGCAAGGTGATGTGGGTGGGTGAAGGCGAGCTGGCCCGCATCTGGAAAATCGCGCACAACACCATGTTTGGCGTGGTGATCCAGAACCTGTGCGAGATCACCGTGCTGGCCGAAAAGGCCGGCATTCCGCGCCACGTGTTTCTGGAGTCGATCAACGACTCGGTGCTGGGCTCGATGTACACGCGCTACAAGTCGCCGGTGTTGACGAACCTCACATTCGACCAGGTCACCTTCACGCCGAAATTGCTGCTCAAGGACATGGATTTGGGCATGGCTGCGGCCAAGACCTACGGTGTGGCCATGCCCGCAGCGGCGGCCACGCGCGAGTCGGTGGCGCGCATGGTGGGGCATGGGCATGAAGATGTCGATTTCGCCATCCTGCTGCAGGAGACAGCGGACGATGCGGGCTTGAAGCTGGTCTCTGAAAACAAAACCATCGACGACGGTCTGGCAAGCCAATCGTGAGCCCGGCGCATTTGACAGGCTCAAGGTAAACGGAGCGCCGCGATGACCCGCACGCTGATCAAAAACGCGCACATCATCACGATGGACGCGCAGGGTGACCTGGCGCAGGGCGATGTGTTGATCAGCGGCGACACGATCACCGAGATTGCGCCCCACATCCACGCGGACGACGCGCAGGTCATTGAAGCCCAGGGCAGCATCATGATCCCCGGCCTCATCAACGCCCACATGCACACCTGGCAAACGGCACTGCGCGGCCTGGCGGCCAACTGGACGCTGCTGGAATACTTCCAGAAAATGCATGCCGGCCTGGCCACGGTGTTCGATCCGCGAGACCTGTACATCGCCACGCTGGTGGGCGCGCTCAACCAATTGAACTGCGGCACCACCACATTGGTGGACTGGTGCCACAACAACAAGACGCCCGCGCACAACGACGCGGCGATTCAGGGCCTGCTGGAGAGCGGCATCCGCGCGGCCTTCATGCACGGCACACCCAAACCCGACCCCAAACCGGGCGAGACGCCGTTTTGGGAAGTGCCGCACCCGCGTGCCGAAGTCGAGCGGCTGCTGAAAAACCATCAGGGCAAGGCGTTGTTGAGCATCCATGCCGCCGTGTTGGGGCCGCACTATTCCACGCTCGACGTCGCCTTGCATGATTTCCGCATGGCCAAAGAGCTGGGTCTGGTTGCCTCGCTGCACCAGGGCGGCGGCGCGGCGCGTACGCCGGACGGCTGGGAAAGACTCGAAGCTGCCGGCCTGTTGGGCAAGCACGTCAACATCGTGCACGGCCACGCGCTGAGCGATGGGCAGTTGAAGCGGTTTTGCGATCTGGGCATGAGCTTTTCAGTGGCCGCCGAGAACGAGATGACACAGGGCCACGGCCACCCGATCACCGGGCGCCTGCTGGCCCTGGGCAAAGCGCCTTCATTGGGCGTTGATCTGGAAAGCGGCTTCAGCGGCGATATGTTGAGCCAGGCGCGTATTGCTTTGGGCATGCAGCGCAGCCTTGACAACGTGAGCCACCGGCAGCAGCACGGCACGATCCCGCCGACCTCTACTGTCACCACGCGCGAGGCGCTTTCCTGGGTAACCGTAGAGGGTGCCCGCATGTTGGGGCAGTTCGACCACATTGGCTCGTTGCGGGCCGGCAAACAGGCCGATCTGGTGCTGATCCGCGCGGACGATCTCAACATGCAGCCCATCCACAACGCCGTGAGCAGCGTGGTGATGCAAACCAGCCTGGCCAACATAGACAGCGTGATGGTGGCGGGGCAATGGAAAAAGCGGGCTGGCAAGTTGCTGGGCGTTGACTTGCCACCCAAACTGGCCGCTCTTGAAGCGTCCGGGCGCAAAATAGTGCAAGCAATGGGCATGCACTGATGGTTTTGATTCTGATTTTGATTTTGAGGAGTACCACCATGAAACGACTGATCGCCATTTCTACCCTGCTGTTTGCTGCGGCCCCAGCCTTGGCCCAAACAGCGGCAGATTTCCCCAACCGCGTGATCAAGATCGTGGTGCCGTTCACTGCGGGCAGCGCCACCGACATCATGGCGCGCATCGTGGGTGAAAAACTCACGGCCTCGACCGGGCAGCCGGTGGTTGTGGAGAACCGCCCCGGCGCGGGCGGCACACTCGGCGCAGCGCAGGTGGCCAGGAGCGAGCCCGATGGTTACACGCTGTTGGTGGTTTCTTCCGGGCACGTAGTCAACCCCGTGCTTTACCCGGGCCTTGCCTACGACACGCTGGGCGATTTTGCCGGCGTCACGCCACTGGCGGCTTTGCCCAACATGCTGGTGGTGGGGGCGGGAAGCCCGATCAAGACCGTCGGCGAGTTGATTGCCGCCGCCAAGGCTAACCCGGGTAAATTGAATTACGCGTCAGCGGGGGTGGGCAGCGCCACACATGTCAACGCCGAGAAGTTTCGCAGTGTGGCGGGGCTGCAGGTTACGCACATTCCCTTTAAGGGCACGCCCGAGACGATCGTGGAGACCTCGGCCGGCCGGGTTGATTTCATGTTCACGCCGGTGTTGTCGTCGCTCCCAACTGTGCGAGAAGGCCGCATGCGCGCCTTGGCAGTGAGCACCGCCAAACGCACCAGCGCGGCTCCTGACGTGCCCACAGTGGCCGAAGCCGGCCTGCCGGGTTTCGTGTTTGATTTCTGGGTGGGCCTTTTGGCCCCGAGCAAGACGCCGCGCGCCATTGTGGCCAAACTCAATGCCGAAGTCAGCAAGGCGCTGGCCCTGCCAGATGTGAAGGAGCGCATGGCCAAACTCGGTGCCGAATCCATGCCCATGTCGCCCGAGCAGTTTGACGGCTACATCAAGGATGAATTCAACACCCTGGGCGCGGTGATGAAATCGGCGCCGAAATAATTCGCCCGACCAGTCTGTTCGGCCCCGATGGCGCAACGAACTGTCACGCTGCACGTCAATGGCAGCACACATGCGGTGCCCGGCGATGATGCCACGCCGCTTCTGTACGTCTTGCGCAATGAACTGAAGCTCACAAGCCCCCGCTTTGGTTGCGGCAGCGGAGAATGCGGCGCCTGCCGCGTCTGCGTTGATGGTGTGAGTGTGCCCTCGTGCGATACGCCAGTTTGGGCCATAGACGGCAAGACGGTCACCACGCTGGAAGGTTTGGCCCCGAATGGCGCCGTGCACCCGCTGCAACAAGCCTTCATCGACGAGCAGGCCGCGCAGTGCGGCTATTGCCTCTCCGGCATCTTGATGACGGCAGCCGCCTTGCTGAAAGAAAACCCCAATCCCAGCGACACGGAAGTGCGCACCGAGCTGGACAAACACCTGTGCCGCTGTGGCAGCCACAACCGCATCGTTCGAGCTGTGCTGCGGGCGGCGGCAGCTATGAAAGCTGGTGCATGAGCACCGTTGAACCAGCGCCATTGCCAGTCGGCCTGCCAGCCAGCCTGAAGGCCAACCCGCGATTGGGCCTATGGCTGGGCATTGCTGCCGATGGCCGCGTTACCGTGCGCAGCGGCAAGGTTGACTTGGGCCAGGGCATCAGCCGGGCCTTGTCGCAGATCGTTGCGGACGGGCTGAATGTGGACATCGACCGCATCCACATGCTGCCGGCCAGCACCACGGGTAGCCCGAACGAGGGCGTGACCTCGGGCAGCCTTTCGGTGCAGGATTCGGGCAGCGCACTTCGCCACGTCTGCGCGCTGGCCCGTGCCATTTACCTGAAGGCGGCGGCGTTGGCTCTCGGTTTGGCCGAGGCCGACATACCCGCACTCACCGTGACCGATGGGCGGATTGAATCTGCCCAGAGCCCACGCAGCACCAGTTATTGGGAACTGGCCGACGACGCCCTGCTTGCGGTCGACGCAGACCCACATGCGATTGCCATCACAGGCTTGAATGCCCCCCACCGCCCGCGTTATGTGGGCCTGCCGGTGCCCCGCGAGGACATCGCGCGCAAAGTGATGGGTGTGCCGTCTTTCATTCACGACCTGAACTTCGCGGGTATGTTGCATGGCCGCGTCGTGCACCCGCCTTCCGGGCGGGCCGAGTTGACCGGTGTTGAATTGGCCGCCGTGCGGGCGACCCCCGGTGTTGTAGCTGTCTTGCGCGATGGCAATTTTTTGGCGGTGTTGGCCACGGGCGAATACCAGGCCGTGCAGGCTGCGGCGAAGCTGGCGGCCTTGTCAACATGGCGCGAGACAGCCGATTTGCCAGATGCCCAAAACCTGAGCAGGTTTTTGCGCTCACAACCACTCGAGGCGAGTCTGGTGGGCGAGAAAGCGGCGGCCGACATGCGGGTCCAGTCGCCGGGAGTCCTTCAATTTTCCGCCAGTTATTCACGCCCCTTCCTGGCCCACGCGTCAATTGGCCCTTCCTGCGCGGTTGCGCAATTCACCGAGGTCGAATCGTCAAACTCGGGTGAAGCGTCGCTGGAAGTCTGGTCCCACACCCAAGGTATCTACAACCTGCGTGCAGACCTGGCCTTGCTCCTGAAACTGCCGCCGCAGAACATTGCCGTGCACCACGTGGAGGGCGCCGGCTGTTACGGGCATAACGGCGCCGATGACGTGGCGGCGGACGCCGCGTTATTGGCCCGCGCGGTGCCTGGCCAGCCGGTTCGGGTGGTGTGGTCACGCGAAGACGAATTGGGTGTCACGCCGTTTGGCCCGGCCATGGCGGTGGACCTGAAGGCCGAGCTGGGTGCCGATGGCCGCATTGCGGTTTGGCAACACGAGGTATGGTCCAACGGCCACGGCCTGCGGCCCGGGCGCGGCCAGTCTCCCGTGTTGCTGGCGGGAACGCTGCTCGAGAAACCGTTTGAACGCCTGGTGTCGGTGAACCCGCCGCTGGCCAACGGGGGTGGTGCGGAGCGCAATTCAGTGCCCTTGTACGATTTCGCCCAGTGGAAGGCCACCAGCCACCGCCTGTTGACCATGCCGGTTCGAAGCTCGGCCCTGCGCTCCCTGGGCGCCCACGGCAACGTGTTTGCCGCCGAATCGTTTATGGACGAAATCGCCAGTGCGGCCGGTGTTGACCCGCTCGAGTTCCGCTTGCGCCACCTCGCCGACGCTGGCAGCGCGCGCGCCCGTGAGGTTTTACAAACCGCAGCGCTGAATGCTGGGTGGGCGCAGCGCAACGACGCGAAACCTCCAGGCCAGGGCATGGGCCTTGCCGTTGCCCGTTACAAAAACAAGGGGGCGTATTGCGCGGTGGTCGCACGGGTTGACGCAAGCCGCGCACTCAGGGTGACCGACTTGTGGATTGCAGTCGATGTTGGTCTCGTCATCAACCCCGACGGGGTGGCCAACCAGATCGAAGGCGGCGCGATTCAAACTGTCAGCTGGGTGCTCAAGGAGGCCGTGCAGTTTGATGCCACGCGCATCACCAGCACGAGCTGGGGCGCGTACCCGATCCTCACGTTTTCAGAGGTGCCCCGGGTGCACGTTCACTTGATTGACCGACCCGGGGAGAAATCGGTCGGCGCCGGTGAGGCCACCCACGGTCCGGTTGCGGCAGCGATTGCCAATGCACTGTTTGACGCAACCGGTGTGCGCGCCCGCGACATGCCCTTCACGCCGGATCGGCTGCGCGAAGCTGCGTTGGCGCAGTAAAGCCCGGTTGGCCCTTCCCTCACGATTCCATTCTTTCTCCATGAAAATCCGCGTCAACATCTTCAACACATCCAGCAACCTGCCGCTTTTTGCCGCCATTGCCAACGGGGGTTTCGAGAGGCGGGGCATTCAAGTTGAGGTTCAGAACACGCCCAACTCGGACGAGCAACGCGCGGGCCTCGCATCAGGCGCATTCGACATCGCGCACGCGGCGGTGGACAACGCCGTGGCCATGGTGGAAGCGGCCGGGCAAGACGTGGTGATCGTCTGCGGCGGTGACGCCGGTATGAACGAGCTGATGGTGCGCAGCGAGATC
>JANMMR010000299.1:0-2772 GCA_031373455.1 Rhodoferax sp. | reverse complement strand
CTCGTCGGCTGGCTCTCGCTGGCGCAGTTGGTCAGCTGGGGCAGCGTGTTTTACCTGTTCGCGCTGGTGATGGGGCCGGTGGAGCGCGAGCTGGGCTTGAGCCGCGTGCAATCGTCGCTGGCGTTCAGCCTGTGTTTGCTCACCGAGGGTCTGCTGGCCTTCCCGATCGGGCGCCTGATCGACCGCGGCCAGGAGCGCTGGGTCATGACCACCGGCTCGGTGCTGATGGCGCTGGGCCTGGTGTTGCATGCGCTCGTGAGCAGCCTCGCCGGTTTTTACGCGGTGTGGATGCTGCTGGGCGTGGGCATGTCGATGACGCTTTACCAGCCGGTGTTTGCTGTCGTCACGCGGCGTTTCCCGCAGGATTTCCGCCGCGCCATCATCACCATGACGTTTCTGGGCGGCCTGGCCAGCACGGTGTTCATTCCGCTGACCGCTTGGCTGATTGCGTCACTGGGCTGGCGCGGCGCGGTGCTGGTGCTGGCAGCGTTCAACCTGGCGCTGTGCGCGCCGCTGCATTTTTACTGGTTGCGCCACGCGCCGGGAAAATCGGCACTTGAGCCGGGCATTGAGCCGGGCATTGAGCCAGCCATAGAGCCAGCCATACAGCGGGCGCTCGAGCCTGTGGCTGCCCACGCGGCCACCCCGACTGCACCCGCCCTCTCCTTGAGCGCCCAGCTCAAAAGCGCGCCTTATTTGTTGATTGGCCTCTCGATCGCCTTCATGACGGTGGCCACCGCCGCCTTGCCATCACACATGGTCACGCTGCTGCGCGAATACGGGCTGGACGAGCGCTGGGTCATCGCCATTCCGGCGAGCATCGGCGTGTTGCAGGTGCTGGGCCGCCTCGTGTTGTACTTTTTTGAGCACCGTTTTGACGTGCACCTGGCCAACCGCCTCATCCCCGGCCTGATGCCGCTGGGCCTGGCGCTGCTGGCGGCCGCGCCCCTACTGGCCGCGCCGCAAAGCCCGCAGATGTTGCTGTGCCTGATGGTGTTTGTACTGCTCTGGGGCATGGGCAACGGCATGTTGACCATCGTCAAAGGCACGGCGATGGCGCAATATGTAGGGCGCGAACACGTTGCATCGCTCAATGGCGCGCTGGGCGTGCCGCTGGCCCTGGTGCGCGCCGCCGCGCCGCTGGGCCTGGGCTGGTTGTGGACGGCCGAGGCCGGTTACCGCAATGGCCTGGTCGTGATGATGGCCATGGGGCTGGCCGGGGTGGTGGCGCTGGTGCTGGCGCAGCGGCTGGCGCGCGCCACCTGAATCGCCGGCCTTTACGCGGAACGCCTCACCCAGCTCAGCTCCCCCAGCTGATCTGATGGCGGATGGTGAACGGGCTCAGGCGCTCCTTCACCGTGGCTTCCAGCGCGGCCCGCTCTTTCGGCCCCAGCGCCGCGCCCGCCGCTTTCAAGACAACCCGGGCCAGCGTGCCATGCGTGCCGTCTGCGCCCACCGTCACCGCGATGTCAACGCCGTCAGCTGCCAGTGGCGCCAGGAGCTGGCTGAACACGTTTTGCGCCGCCTGCCAGCGCAGTTGCGGCTTGAACACCTTGCCCACACCGGTGAGCGGGATTGCGTCGATCACGTGCACCGCCACCGGGATGGCGGCGCGTTCAGGGGTTCGGGCGCGCACCCAGTCGTGCAGTTCTGTGGCCATCGCTTTCGTGTCGGTGCTGGCACCCGGCTTGAGTTGCACATAGGCCAGCGGCACCTCGTCCACCCGCGCGTCGGGCTGGCCAATCACGGCCACCAGCGCCACCGCCGGGTGCTGGTAAAAAATCTCCTCAATCGGCATCGGGTCGATGTTGTGGCCGCCCCGGATGATGAGATCTTTGGCGCGGCCGGTGATCCACAGGTAACCTTCCGCGTCCAGCCGTCCCAAATCGCCCGAATTCACCCATCCGGGCGCAACAAACGCGTTTTTGTTGTGAGCGTCGTTCAAATATCCGCTAAATACACCCGGCCCGGCCATGGCCACGACGCCGATTTCACCCACGGCGCAGTCGCCCGCTAGCTTGCCCTCGGCATCAACACGCACCACCCGAACCCGGCTGTAGGGCACGGCGTGGCCGACGGTGCCCAGGCGAATTGGCCGATCTGGGTAACTGATGGTGTGCACGCTGGCGGTTTCGGTCATGCCGTACACCTCCGGCACCGGCAGCTTGAAAGCCTGCGCGAACTTTTCACCCACCGCCACCGGTATGGCCGAGCCGCCTCCGCTGAAGGCTTTGAGGCAGGCCAAATCCGCGCCCTCCCACGGGATTCCGGCAGCGGCCGTCAGCACCGTGGGCACGCCGCCAAACACCGGGCACTGGAAACGCGCCAGCAGCTTCCAGACGTTTTTCACTGCCGCTGCGTTGCGCCAACCGGCCGCCGACAAAACCACCAGGCAGCCGCCCGAGGCCAGCCCGCTCAAACATTGCGTGAGCGCGCCGCCCACGTGGTAGAGCGGCAGGCCAAATAACATGTTGCGGCCCGGCCCGGCATTGAGCATCACATTGCAGACCCAGGCCTGGTAAACCTGGTTCTCGTGCGTGTGGCGCACCAGCTTGGGCGTGCCCGTGGTGCCGCCGGTGTGGAAGTAGGCGGCGGTGTCGTGGCGCTTGATCTGCCGCCCGGACGTGAGCCGGTCTGCCGAAAATTTGGCGATCTCCGCGTCAAAGTTCAGGACCTGCTGGCCGCCATCGCCGCCATTGCCACCAACGGCAACCGGCTCGCCGCCAACCAGCAGAATCGCTTTCAGGCTGGGCACCTGGGCGCAGATTTTTT
>JANMMR010000282.1:0-2735 GCA_031373455.1 Rhodoferax sp. | reverse complement strand
CATGCAATGGAACAGCGGCTACAACGAGCAGGTGCTGTGTTTCACCAACAACATCCCCCAGCGCGACGGCGGCACCCACCTCACCGGCTTGCGCGCCGCGATGACGCGTGTGATCAACAAATACATTGACGATTCCGAGGTGGCCAAAAAAGCCAAGGTCGAAGTCACCGGCGACGACATGCGCGAAGGCTTGACCTGTGTGCTCAGCGTGAAAGTGCCCGAGCCCAAATTCAGCAGCCAGACCAAAGACAAACTCGTCAGCAGCGAAGTGCGTGGCCCGGTGGAAGACATCGTGAGCAAGCTGCTGTTTGACTACCTGCAAGAGCGCCCAAACGACGCCAAAACCATCGTCGGAAAAATCATCGAGGCCGCCCGCGCCCGTGAAGCCGCGCGCAAGGCCCGCGACATGACGCGCCGCAAAGGCGTGCTCGACGGCATGGGCCTGCCCGGCAAACTGGCCGATTGCCAGGAAAAAGACCCGGCCATGTGCGAGATCTACATCGTCGAGGGCGACTCCGCTGGTGGCTCGGCCAAGCAGGGCCGCGACCGCAAATTCCAGGCGATTTTGCCGCTGCGCGGCAAGATTTTGAACGTGGAAAAGGCGCGTTACGAAAAGCTATTGACGAGCAACGAGATTCTCACGCTCATCACCGCTCTGGGTACCGGCATTGGCAAGGCCGGCGGCACCACGGGCAATGACGACTTCAACGTCGCCAAGCTGCGTTACCACCGCATCATCATCATGACCGACGCCGACGTCGACGGCGCGCACATCCGCACACTGCTGCTCACCTTTTTCTACCGCCAGATGCCCGAGCTGGTCGAGCGCGGCCATATCTACATCGCCCAGCCGCCTTTGTACAAGGTCAAAGCCGGCAAAGAAGAGTTGTACCTCAAAGACGCCGGCGCGCTCGACAGCTTTTTGCTGCGCATTGCGCTGGTCAGCGCCTCGGTGCATACCGGTGGCGCGGCGGGAGCCACCATCAGTGGCGATACCCTGGCCGAGCTGGCGCGCAAACACCAGATTGCCCAGGCCGTGATTGCCCGCCTGCAAAACTTCATGGATGCTGAGGCCCTGCGCGCCATTGCCGATGGCGTGGCCCTGAACCTCGACACCGTGCCCGACGCCGAAGCCAGCGCCGTGGCCTTGCAGGCCAAGCTGCGCGAGCTCGGCAGCGGCGCCGAAGTGGCCGGTGAGTTTGACGTGCGCACCGACAAACCCATTCTGCGCATCAGCCGCCGCCACCACGGCAACGTGAAAAGCAGCGTGCTCACCCAGGACTTTGTGCACGGCGCCGATTACGCGGCCTTGGCCGAGGCCGCCAACACCTTCCGCGGCCTGCTCGGGGAAGGCGCCAAAGTCATGCGCGGAGAGGGCGAGCGCCAGAAGGAACAAAAAGTGGCCGACTTCCGCGAAGCCATGGCCTGGCTCATCACACAGGCTGAAGGCGCCACCGCGCGCCAGCGTTACAAGGGCCTGGGCGAGATGAACCCCGCCCAGCTGTGGGAAACCACCATGGACCCCACCGTGCGCCGCCTGCTGCGCGTGCAGATCGACGACGCCATCGAAGCCGACCGCGTCTTCACCATGCTGATGGGCGACGAGGTGGAGCCGCGCCGCGACTTCATCGAGACCAATGCGCTGCGGGCGGGGAATATCGACGTCTGATGGTGAAAATAGTCCATGAAAAAGGAATATTTAATATTCGAATTTCATGGTAAATGGTGATACCATCTGGCCATGCTGGTACGGAAAGACCTGTCGGATGCTGTCCGCAAGGCGCTTGGGCGCTCGCGCGGCGTGGTGCTGCGGGGGCCGCGCCAGTCCGGCAAGAGCACGCTGGCGCAAACCTTCCTCAGCCGCGAGTCACCCAACTATTTCGATCTGGAATTCCCGCCCCACGTCCAGCGCCTGGCGGCGCCTGGGCAGACCTTGCAGTCCCTGACCGGGCTGGTGGTGATCGACGAAGTCCAGCTGCGACCCGACCTGTTCCCTCTGCTGCGCGTGCTGATGGACCGCAGCAATGCGCCGGGGCAATACCTGCTTTTGGGCAGTGCTGCGCCAGACCTGCTGCGCCAGACGGGCGAGTCCTTGCTGGGACGGGTCGAGACCGTCGAAGTGGGTGGTTTTGACCTGTGTGAAATCACCGGGCAAACCGGCCACTATGACCCGGCAGACATCAATCGCCTCTGGTTGCGCGGTGGCTTTCCGCGGTCCTACCTGGCCGCGTCAGACGAAGACAGCCTGGTCTGGCGAAGCAATGCCATCACCGACCATGTCAGCATTGATCTGCCACAGTTTGGCGTCAATGTGGCGGCGCCAGCCATGCGTCGGTTCTGGACCATGCTGGCCCATTACCACGGGCAAATCTGGTCGGCTGCGCCCAGCGCCCAGTCCATGGGCGTCTCTGAGCCGACCATCCGGCGCTATCTGGACACGCTCACCCAGACGCTCATGGTCCGCCAGCTCCAGCCCTGGCATGAAAACCTTGGCAAGCGGCAAGTCAAGGCCCCAAAAATCTACTTCCGCGACACCGGGCTGCTGCACGCATTGCAAGGCATCAAGACCCAGGCTGAACTCGTGACGCATCCCCTGTGCGGCGCAAGCTGGGAAGGCTTCGCACTGGAGCAGGTGCTGCGCATCGCCAAACCTGACGAAGCCTTTTTCTGGGCCACGCATCAGGGGGTCGAGCTGGACTTGCTCCTGCTGCGCGGCCAGCAGCGCATTGGCGTGG
>JANMMR010000250.1:0-7920 GCA_031373455.1 Rhodoferax sp. | reverse complement strand
CCTGCGCCCACCACGGTGACGGTGGCGTTCAGCATTGCGCCATGGCACAAGTTATAATTAACATGGGTATTAACAATTTATAAATTATTAAATATTTATCGAATAAATTTCGATATTAAGTCACGTATTTATTAGATTTATTGCTATATATTTTAAACTTTAATTAACCAATAAATATACAAAATATAATGTTAATTCAATAAATACGAAATCCAATCAACCTGGCTCAGCGGTCGTTTCATTCGCCCAAACAGCTTGCAACTCGACCAGTTTGCCGTCAGCCGTCAAAAAAGCCGCATGGATTGGCGCGTCGGGGTAAATGGCCTGCACCGCGGCCCGGTAGCGCCGCAGTTGCTGCACCAGCGCCGCGTCGGCCAGCGGGTTGGACGTCAATTTGTGGTCCAGAATCCACCACGCGCCGTTGTCGCGCCGCCGCACCAGGCGGTCCAGCCGCAGCGTCACGCCGTTGTGGACCAATTCGACTTCGTTGCCTTGCCAGTCGATCACGGCATCGTCCCACGCCCACGCGCCCTCGCCATTCAGAATGCGCTGGGCCGCCTCAGCCGCCACCTGGCCATCCTCTAACGTCAAATCAAATTCACGCATTGCGGCAACCTGCAGGTCTGTCTGGGCCTGTGGGCCTTCAGCGTGACTCTGTGCGCGGCCTTGAGCGTGCCCCTGAGTCTGTCTCTGCGCGTGCCATTCAAGCAGGCGGTGCATGGCCTGGCCCACGCGGGAGAGCCTTGAATCTGGCTCACGCGGCGCTTCCGCCGATGTTTCGTCAATACTTTGTGCGCCTTCACCGCCTCGAATTTCTTGACTGCCAAGCTGCGCCAACGCGGCGGGCAAACGCGGCAAGACCTTGAGAAGGATTGGTGCATCTGGCGCTGCTGCGTTTGCAGGCGACGTTGCATCGACGTGTTCGCCTGTAATGACCGCAATGCCCGTAACGCCCGTAAAGCTCTGAATTGGCGGCACCTCAACAGTCTTGGCCAGCTCCGCAAGTCGTGTCCACCAGCTGCCCGGCGACGCGCGATGCGCTTGCACGCTGGACAGCACCATCCGCGTTTTGCCACGGGTCAGCGCCACATACAGGGCGTTGAGCTCTTCGCGTTTGCGCTCCTGCATGTCACGCGCGAGCAGCGATTCGGCGCAGGCCGGCGGCAGTTTTTCACTCGCCAAGAACACAAATTTCAGCGGGCGGGGCGACTCGCCGGGCCAGTCAATCAAGACGCCCATCGACTCGGCGCGCGGCGGGTTGGCGTCTGAATCGAGCAGCACCACCAGCTCGGCCTCCAAACCCTTGGCGCCGTGAATCGTGAGCAACTGCACGGCGTCGTCCACCACCGCTGCAGCGGCCTGCACACGGCCCGCCTTGAGCGCCCGCACAAAGCCGTAGGGCGTGGCGAAACGGCCGCCATCCTGCTGCAGGGCCGCACCGGGCAAGGCCCGCAGGTTGGCCAGCACAGCAGCGCGCTGGGCGCTAGGCGCAGCCGCCGCATAACGCGCCAACACATCGCCATGGCTGTAGATGGCTTGCAGGGCGTCGTGGGGGGGCAGCGCGTTTACCCACAGTCGCCATTGCAGCAAAACAGGGCCAATCGGCTGCAAAGCTGCAGCGGTTTGCCCACCCAGCAACAGGCCCAACCACGATCCGCCTTGAGCCTGCTGCTGCAACGCCAGTTGCACCAGCGCCGCGTCATCCACACCAAACAGCGGCGATTTCAACACCCGCGCCATCGAGAGGTCGTGCCGGCTCGAAACCAGCACGTCGAACAAGGCAACCAGGTCCTGCACCTCGGCACACTCAATCAGCGCGGTCTTTTCACCGATTTGCGACGGCACTTGCAGCGCCCGCAGCGCATCGTGCAAAGGCGCCAAAGACGCCCGCCTGCGCGACAGCACCATGATGTTTTTGGGCAGCGTGCCTTGCGCAACCTGCACGGCGATCCACTGCGCAGCCTGGCGCGCCTCGCGCATACGCAGGCTGTCTTCCACTTCGGTTTGCGGCACGGTAAGGCTGTCGCGCCAGGCGCCGTGATCGACCTCAGTAGAAGACAAATCGCCAGACGCCCGGCTGATTTGCGGCAATCGAAGCACTTCCCCGGCCTCCCCGGAACTGGTGGTGTGCTGGCGAAAGCCGTCGTAGACGTCGCCTTCAATGTCCCCGCGCATGGCCGCTTGCATGACTGCGTTGACGGTGTGGATGACCGCCAGCGCATTGCGCCGCGTATGGTCACAACTGAGCAAATCGCCGCCCAATTCCTGTTGCACAAACGCTTTGGCCGCCTTGAACACTTGCGGCTCGGCGCGCCGAAAACGGTAAATACTCTGCTTCGGGTCGCCCACAATGAACACGCTGGGCGCCGCGCCAGCGCCGCTTCCACCATAGGCCGACAACCAGGAAAACAGGGCCTGCCATTGCAAGGGGCTGGTGTCCTGGAATTCGTCGACCATCACATGCCGGATGCGGGCGTCCAGGCGCTGTTGCAGCCAGCCCGACAACACGGGATCACAGAGGATCAGGCTGGCCGCGTGCTCCACGTCGTTCATGTCAATCCAGCCGCGCTCGCGTTTGAGTGCGGCGTATTCAGCAATCAGCAAGCGGGAAAGCCGCCCCATGCGCTGCTGGTAGACCCAGGCCGCGTGCTGGCGCTGCGCCTGCAGGATGCGCAGCGCGAGCGCCTGGGCCTCACGCACCCGCTCGATGCCTTCGATTTTTTCGCTGAATTTGCGTGCCGTGCCGGTTTTGGTCAAAAGCGCAGCCAGCACTGCCGGCACATCAGGCTGGCCCGGAAGTTGGCCTGATGGCGGGCCAAGCGCCTGTTCCAGTTCGACCCCCATGGCCGAAAAACTCGGTGCGTCTGCGCGGCCCAGCGCGGCTGCGGCGCCCCGGCAAATTTGCATATTCGCCGGGCTGTTGGCCAGCGCGTTGTGCGGCTCTTGCAGTCCCGCAAAGCCGGCAAGCTGCTGCGAAAAATGCGTCACCGAATCATCCACTACACCGGCGGCGTCGGCCATGGCAAATTCAAGGCGTTTGTCCAGCGCGGCTTGAAGGGCGCGCTCGGCCTGGAAGCGGCCGTAGTCCAAAACCACGGCTTCAAAGTCGGCGCGAAGGGCCTCGTTGGCGATGAGGGCCGCGTAAAACCGGCGCCAAACCTGCGCCTTGGCCGCTTTGTCGTCTTCCAGCAGCTCGTAAATCGACGGCAAACCCAGCTGCACCAAAACACCATATGGCGCGTTGCGCAGCAGGGTCGCAAACCAGGCGTGAAAGGTGCGTATCTGCACCGGCTGCCCCGTGGCCAGAACTGTGGCGTTCAGGTTCGCCAGACGGCTCTGCATGTCGACCCCAGCCCCGGCTTCGGTCGTGAGGCCACGCATCAACAGTTCTTCCCTCAATCGGGCGGAATCGGCAGTTGAATATTCTTCAAGCCATTGCTGCAAGCGCTCGCGCATTTCGCCGGCGGCGCGTTTGGTGAAGGTGATCGCCAGGATTTCCTGCGGCTCGGCGCCCTCGAGCAAGGCGCGCAGGATGCGTGAAACCAGCATCCAGGTTTTGCCCGCACCGGCGCAGGCCTCGACAGCCACGTGGCGGCGCGGGTCACAGGCAATGGCGTAAAACTCTGGTGCGCTGACGGCGCGGCCGTTGTGCTCGTAAGCGGGGGTCATGGCGTGCGCATAGAGACTAGTGTGGGAGTCATGTTTTCCCGCTGGGCCGCTCCCGAGGGTTCTCGAAGAGCGGCGAAGCCAAAATGCGCCCCCTCGGGGGGCAGAGAACCACGCGAAGCGGGGAGCATGGGGGCTCTTTTCACGTCCAAAAATCCTTGCGGCACAAACCCCGTGCGGCGCAATACTCGCAGGCGAAACCCTCGCCCATGGCGGGCATCGGCTGGCCTTGGGCGATGCCCTGCAGGTCTTCCAGAATGCCATCGGCCAACTGGCTGCGCAGCATCACAATGTCAGGCTGCGGATAAGCCTTGGTCTCCTCCTTTTCACCCACGTTCACGTAAGCCGCAGCGATGTTGTCCACATCAAAGAGCGCCGCGTAAAACGCGAGTTGGGTGTCTTCGTTGCCGGCCTTGATGCGTTCGCTCGTCATGTACTGGTTTTCGGTTTTGTAATCCATCACCAAAAGCGTGTCGTCTTTCTGGCGGTCTACGCGATCGAGTTTCCCCACCAGAGTGACCGGCCCCAGGCGCATTTCCTTCCAGACCTCAGCCTGCTCAAACACATGGCCTGCGGCCTGGTGGTCACCCAGCCAGTCAAGGTAACCCGCACGCACCCGCGGCCATGCGGCCGAAAACGGCAAGAACTCTGCTGCCGACAAAGCCAGGTCAACCGTGGCCTGTTGCGCCGCCTGGTTGATGAGCCGCTCCTGCGCCGGTCGGTCTTGCGCGCCAGCCCGGTTCAAGGCCGTCTGAAAGTGGAACAAGACCTTGTGCAGCCAGTTGCCAAAGTCGCGTTTGTCGACTTCGTTGTCGAGTTCGTCCGCCTCACTCAATTGGAGCTGGCGCAGCGCGAAGAACCGGTAGGGGCAGCGGCGCAGATCGTCGTAGGCACTGGCCGAGAGCCGCTGCACTGGCAAAGCCTGGCCCGGAGGACGCGGCATGTGCGATGGGTTGGCCGTCAACGCGATGTCGACACGCGGATCGTCGGCAAAAACGGCGCGGGCATTGCCATCAGCGTGCGGCGCCTGGCCTGGCAGACTCTGCGCGGCTTCGTGCAGCTTGATCCCGTGGATCAAGGCCTGAACAAAATCGCTGGGCACGTTGCGCTCGCCGGCTTCCGCTGTGCGCCACAAAATATCGAGCTGCGGCGACAGCAATGCGCAATCCCACGACGCCCGCGCCGCAGTGGCCAATTCGGCCCGCGACGGCAAACCCAGCGCCGTGCGCTGCAACACCGTCCAGGCCCCGGTTGGCTCTGGAGACGCCGGCAAGTGGCTTGCATCACAGCCTGCCAGCACCACGGCGTCGAGGTTCCGGCCGAGCAGTTGCGCCAGCGGCAGTATCACCACCTGCGCGTTCTGCGGGTGGGGCGGCGAATAATTGTTGGATTCGACCACCTGCTCAACCCACGCAAGAAACTCGCTGAAGGTCAATTGAACGCCGAATTCCGGGAAGATGCCAAGGGCCTCGCCCTCCAGTGCGCGGCCTGGCAAGTCGGGCAATGTCGGCAGCTTCAGGGCTTCGAGTACCGCGCGCCCTGCGCCATCTTCTGTCAATGCGGCCCATTGACCGGAATCACGCAGCACGGCGCGCAGGTCGCCCAGCCATTGAATCAAGCTTCGCCCCGTCTGAAGGCGGCTGCGCAACCGGTTCGCGGCTTCCACACACTGGTGGCTGGACTCACCGAGGCCCTGGAGTTGGCCAGGCGCACCGGGCCAATCGCGCAGGCCCGCTTTTCGCGCTTCGTGTTCGAGCTGGTCAAGCTGGCTCACCACGTCAAGCCCGTCAAGCGCGCCATTTGTGTTTGCCGGTTTGCCTGGCGCACCGGCACGCACTTCCGGATTCGTTTCAATTGGCGAAAACGTCGCCGTTGAAAATGCCGGTGCATTTTTCAACCAGTCGAGCACGTGGTCTGTGGACGCGTTCAAACGGCAGGCGCGCAAGAGCGACATCAGGCTGGCACAGGCCCGTGTGGTGGAAAGTTTCCAGCCGGTTTCGTCGCGGATCCGGACACCGCGTTCACCCAGAATGGCGCGCATGCGCCGCACCAGTTGGCGGTCCAGTGCCACCACGCCAATTTGCGTAGCGGCGCCAGGGATGTGCGCCAGATGACTCAGAACACAAGCACAGGCGCGCTCTGCCTCGTCTTCAAAATCCGTGGCAACGTGGATTTTCACTTCGCCATCGCGCGGGCTGCGCAACGGCCCGGTTGGCACCTCCAGCGGCACCTCCTGGAGCGCCATCCGGATACAGCGGGAACCCAGCTTCAGCGCCAAGGCGTCGATCAGCGGCTCGGTTTGAAAACCGTCGATCACCACCAGCAGTTTTGGTTCCGCCGCAAACAGTGTGTCTGTCGCGTAAGCCGAGGTGCTCACCCATGCCAACGCGATCCGGCCAATCGCCGATTCGAAGGCCAATGCCGGATCTGAGAGCCCGGCCATCAACACAGGGGCGCGCTCAACGCCCCAGGCGACGCGCAGTTCGGGCGCGACCGCAGCGGCCACACCGGCCAGGCTCCACGCGGCTTCCATCAGTTTGGGGGCCAACGCGGCACTGTGCTCAGCCAGGCCGGCCTGGCGCAACAGGGAGCGTGCGGTGATGGAATCATGGGCGGCGTCAAGGCGCAGGTCGCAGCCTTTTGGCACAAAACCACCCAATTCGCGCGCCCAGTTCATGGTCGACTCGAATCGCGGCACAAAGATGGCGCCGCTGGCCGACAGATTTTGTGAAACCACCCAGGCGCGCCGCGCTTCCTGGATCAACTGGGCAAAAGGCACCAGCACAATCGCCTCAGACGGATGCACCTGGCGATTCGACAGGGCATCATGCAGTTTTGCCATCACCAGCGCCCATGAACGGGTAGCGCGATGCGTTTTGTCAATCTCGGCCATAGCCCGGCTCGGGGTACTGGCAAGGGCTGCAGTCTTGATTTCTGTCACAATTTCCCCACTTTACCTGTAGCCCCTGTCTCAACTCCGCCCGTCCCCACGGCAACCGAAGGAACCCCCATGGCCAGCGAACTGATCAAACACATTTCCGACTCGTCCTTCGAAGCCGACGTGCTCAAAAGCTCGACGCCCGTTCTGGTGGACTACTGGGCCGAGTGGTGCGGCCCCTGCAAAATGATTGCGCCGATCCTGGACGAGCTCTCGACCACCTACGCCGGCAAATTGCAGGTCACCAAGATGAATGTGGACGAGAACCGTGACATCCCGGCCAAATTCGGCATTCGCGGCATCCCGACCTTGATGTTGTTCAAAGACGGCCAACTCGCTGCCACCAAGGTCGGCGCGATGAGCAAAGCCCAGATGACCGCCTTCATCGACCAGCAACTGGCCTAAAAATAACGCCCCCACGTTCGCCCACTGCGTGTGGCTCTCTGCCCCCCGAGGGGGCTAATTTGGCTACGCCGCTCTTCGAGAACCCTTGGGGCGGCCCGGCGGGAAATTGCCAGTTGCCCCATTCGCTTGTGGCGCTGGATTTCCTGTCATAATTCCCCCAGATCACCGGTTTCCACACGAGACCGGTTCGAGTTTCCGGCCCCAAGCCATCGCATCGGCAAACCTGCTGCCGCTGCTGAACCCCCCAAATTTGTATTTCACTACGCCCGATTGCGGCGACATTCCATGCACTTAAACGAACTCAAGGCACTGCACGTGTCAGAAGTCCTCAAGCAGGCTGAAGAGCTTGAGATCGAAAACACCGGGCGCATGCGCAAGCAGGAGCTGATGTTTGGCATCATCAAGAAACGGGCGCGCACCGGCGAGCAGATCATCGCCGACGGCGTGCTGGAGATATTGCCTGACGGCTTCGGCTTCCTCAGAAGCCCCGACACCAGCTACACCGCCAGCACCGACGACATCTACATCTCTCCGAGCCAGGTGCGCCGCTTCAACCTGCACACCGGCGACATGATCGAAGGCGAAGTGCGCACGCCCAAAGACGGCGAGCGTTACTTCGCGCTGAACAAGCTCGACAAAGTCAACGGCGATTCGCCAGAGAGCAACAAACACAAGGTGATGTTCGAGAACCTGACACCCTTGTTCCCCAAGGTGCAGATGAAGCTCGAGCGCGACATCAAGGGCGACGAAAACATCACCGGCCGCGTGATCGACCTGATCGCGCCCATCGGCAAAGGCCAGCGCGCCCTGCTGGTTGCACCGCCCAAAAGCGGCAAGACCGTGATGATGCAGCACATTGCCCACGCCATCGCCGCCAACTACCCCGACAGCCACATGATGGTGCTGCTGGT
>JANMMR010000212.1:0-4207 GCA_031373455.1 Rhodoferax sp. | reverse complement strand
CGCCTGAAGGTGCCCGTGCTGGTGGGCCACCACCGGCGCCACAACCCGATCAACCGGCGCGCGCGGGAGATCGTGCAATCAGGCAAGCTCGGGCGGATCGTCAACGTCAACGCCATGGCCTGCATGTACAAGCCCGACAGTTATTACGATGCCCCCTGGCGCCGTGCGCCGGGCGGCGGCCCGATCTTGATCAACCTGATCCATGACATCGACATGCTGCGTTTCATCGTGGGCGACATCGTCGAGGTGCAGGCGTTCACCAGCAACCAGGTGCGCGGTTTTGAGATTGAAGACTCCGCTGCGGCCTTGTTGAAGTTTGCCAATGGGGCCCTGGGCACGGTGGTCGTTTCCGACTCGGCTGCCGGGCCGTTCTGCTGGGATTTTTGCGCCAACGAGCAAGACCAATACCCGCGCCAGGAGGTGCAGTCGCATTTCGTCATGGGCACTCACGGCTCGATGTCACTGCCCAATCTGGAAGTCTTCAGCTACACCGGCGAGCGCCATTGGCACAAGGAGATGCTGCTGGAGAAATCGTTTGTCCACAAACAGGACGCTTACACGCTGCAGCTGCAACACTTCAAGGCCGTGATCGAAGGCCGCGAGGTGCCCTTGTGCAGCGCGCAGGATGGCGTGGGCACGCTTGCGGCCACACTCGCGGTGCGTGATGCAGCGCTCAGTGGCAAATCCCAAATATTGGTCTGACCCAGCCTGGACGTCGGCTTGACCATCCCTAGCTTTATTCCCAAAGAACACCCGCCATGAAACGCAACTATTCCCTCGCTTACCTCACCTCCTGCCTGGTCACGCCGGCCAAAGCCATGCAACTCGCAGCGGACCTCGGCTACCAGCAGGTGGGTTTTCGCCTCTTGCCCAACATGGCCGGAGCGCCGCAACAGCACCTGATTGGCCAGCCCGAAGCGCTGCGCGAAACACTTGCGGTGCAGAAGGCCACGGGCGTTACGGTGATGGACCTGGAGATCATCCGCATCGGCGACAACTTCGACGCCGCCGCGTACCGGCCGCTGCTCGAAATCGGCGCGGCGCTCAAAGCGCAGGCGGTTCTGGTGGCGGGGGACGACACGAATGAAGCCCGCCTGGCCGACGGCTACGCCAAGCTCTGCGAATTGATGCAACCTTATGGGCTCACCGCCGACCTTGAATTCATGCCGTGGACGGCAGTGAAAGACGTCAAAACCGCCCGTCGCGTCATCGAAGCGGCCGGCAGCCCGCCCAACGCCGGCATTCTGGTAGACGCCCTGCACTTTGGCCGCTCCACCACCACGCTGGACGATATCCGCGCTATCCCGCGCAGCCTGCTGCATTACGCGCAGATTTGCGATGCAGAACGCGGCCTTGGCTTCACCACCGAGCAGATGATTCACACCGCGCGCGCCGAGCGCCTGCTGGCCGGCGAAGGCAACATCGACGTGAAAGGCCTGTTTGCCGCCTTGCCGCAAGACCTGCCCGTGAGTGTGGAGGTGGTCCACCACCAACGCATGGCCCAACATGGCCAGACCGAATGGGCACGCCTGTGCCTGGAGAACGCCATCGCCACGCTGGAGGCATGAACCATGGACTTCGCCCTCAACGACGAACAAAAAATGCTGATCGACACGGTGCGCCGCTTCATCAGCGAAGCGCTCAAGCCGCTCGAAAACGCCATCGAAACCAGCGGCACGCTGGATGTAGGCGAGGCCCGCGCGGTGCACACCAAGTCCAAAGCGCTGGGCCTCTACGCCCTCAACATGCCGGCCGAGCTGGGCGGGGGCGGCCTCTCCAACCTCGACCGCATCCTGTGTGAAGAGCAGTTTGGCCACACCAGCGACATCCTGATCCGCCGTGCCTTCGGCAACATATACGAGCCGCTGCTGCATTGCAAAGGCACGCAGATCGAGCGCTGGCTCAAACCTGCGGTGGCAGGCACACGCACCTGCGCCATCGCCATCACCGAGCCGGGTGCGGGCTCGGATGCGGCGGGCATCAAGACACACGCGAAGAAAACCGATGCAGGATGGGTCTTGAACGGCAGCAAACACTTCATCAGCGACGGCGAGTGGTCGGATTTTTTCCTCGTCTCGGCAAAGACGGGAGAGAAAGAGATTTCGATGTTCATGGTCGACAAAGGCCTGCCAGGTTTTTCGGTGGGCAAAGACCAGAAGATGATGGGCATCCGCGGCACACCCCACGTCGAACTTTTCTTCGACAACGTCGCGCTGGAGCCCGCTGCGCTCCTGGGCGAAGAAGGCCAGGGCTTCAAACTCGCCATGGGCGCCTTGAACGTGGTGCGCCTGGCGCAGGTGGGCGCACGGGCCGTGGGCAAAGCCAGCCATGTGCTCGAACTGATGGTGGACTACGCCGGGCAGCGCAAGCAGTTTGGCCAGAAGATTGCCGATTTCCAGTTGATCCAGCAAATGCTGGCCGATTGCGTGATCGAAATCAACGCCGCCCGCTGGATGGTCTACCAAGCCGCCTGGCTGCTGGACCAAGGCCAGGACGCGCGCGAACAGATCGCTATGGTGAAGGTACACGCAGCCGAGACCCTGGGCCGAGTGGTCGACCGCGCCGTGCAGCTCTTCGGTGGCATGGGTTTTTGCAAAGAGCTGCCCATCGAGCGTTATTACCGTGACGCGCGCATCTACCGCATCTTCGATGGCACCAGTGAAATCCACCGCACGGTGATCGCCAAAAGCGTCATGCGCAAAGGCGCGGCGCTGTATGACATTCACCGCTAGAACTACCAATCGCCGTTCGGGCTGAGCCCGTCGAAGCCTTTTTGATCGTCACCCATGAAACTTGCCATAGACAGCTACTGTTACCACCGCTACTTCGGCGAGTGGTACGAGGGTTTGCAAACCGATCCGGGCTCGCGCCTCTCGGTGTGGGATTTTCTGGACCGCGCGCAGGCTTTCAAGGTGCAGGGCGTGTCGCTCGAATCCTGCTTTGTGCCGTTTGACGAGCCGGGTGTCGTTGCCCGATTGCGTTTTGAACTCGATCAACGCGGTCTTGAGCGCGTCTGGGCCTGGGGCCACCCGCACGGGCTGCGCTCGGGCACCGACGATGGCTCCGCCGCCATCGACCTGCAAAAACATATCGCCATCGCACACGGGCTCGGCGCCAGCGTGATGCGCATCTGCGCCGGCGGGCGGCGCACGCGGGTGAAAGACTGGGCCGAGCACAAAGCAGGCCTCATCAAACAACTGGCGCCATTGATTCCGGTGGCCAGGCAACACGGCGTCATCCTCGCCATCGAGAACCACATAGACCTGCTGGCCGATGAAATGCTGGACCTGCTCACCACGCTCAACAGCGAATGGCTGGGCGTGTGCCTCGACACCGCCAACAACCTGCGCATGTTCGAACACCCGGTGGAGGTAACCCGCAAACTCGCACCGTGGACGCGCGCCACCCACGTGAAAGACGTCGTCACACAACGCGGCGACCCGCGCACTTTTGCCTTCTGGCCCTGTGTGCCGGTGGGCGACGGCCTGGTCGAGATTCCGCAGATTTTGGACATCCTGCGCGCCCACCATTACCAGGGTTTGCTGGCGGTGGAGATCGATTATTTGCATCCCGATGGCGGCGACGACGAAGCCGCGCTGGGGAAAAGCCTGAACTACCTTCGCGGGCTGCTGTAACAGCCTTGCTCACTCACGGTTGACTGCACGGCAGGCCGGCCGGACAAACTGGGCAGGTTAGGCGTGAAACTAGATTTGCTACTATTTATATAGCAAACTATCGTTATTATTCCTGACTTGATTGTCGATTTTATTTAATACTTTTGAATTTTGCTTGATTTTGCGCCAATAATTAACACTCATGTTAATTATTGGCGCTTTCTGCTTGCCAACAGTCCTCACACCCAATTTGCCGCCAGCACCGGCGCCAGCGCCGTCGCATAGTTGGCAGGCAAAGTCGTTTGCCCGGCTGCCGGTGGCGCAAACGCCGCCATCGAGCTCACCAGGTTCTGCACCTGGCTGTCCAGCAAAGTCTTACCGTCGCTGGTTTTGAATTGCTCCACGTGGTTGGCGCTGCCGGTGTACCAGTTGACGATGTTGAACTTGTCGCTGGTGCCGATGATGCTCACTTCCAGGTTGTTGGAAACCTGGCGGAACCAAAGCTGGTCGGTGGCCACGCTGGATTCAAACCGCGCGATATCGGTGTTGCCCGCCGTGGCGTCGGTCTCGGTGATGGTGTCAATGCCGTAGCC
>JANMMR010000175.1:0-11384 GCA_031373455.1 Rhodoferax sp. | reverse complement strand
CGCCGCTGCTCACGCGGCTGGTGCACGGCGCTCACTTTCACACCGGACTGCAGCGTGAGCGCCGACACCAGCGCCCGGCTGATGCGCTCGCCGGTGATGAGCGAGGGCGGCACAGCGATGTCGATATTTTGGCCGTGAAGGTGCAGGGCGGGCGCGCCTGCGTGAACCTGGCGATGGTGCGCGGCGGGCGGCACCTGGGTGACCGGCCGTATTTCCCCACACATGTGGAAGACGCCTCGGGCGTGTTCAGTGAAGACGATGAGTTGACGGTGTCGAAAAAATCAGTCGAAACCCAGGTGCTGGAAGCTTTCGTTGCGCAGCATTACATTGACATCGCCGTGCCGCCTTCTCTCATCACCGGCGAGCGCATCAGCCGGGCGCTGGTGTCGGCACTGTCGATGCAGTCGGGCGTGAAAGTAAGCGCCGTGCACCAGCCGCGTGAGCAGCGGCGCATCTGGCTCGAGATGGCGCAGACCAACGCCGATTTGCAGCTGGCGCGTTTGTTGTCAGAAGAGGGCTCGCAGCAGGCGCGCACGCGGGCATTGGCCGACGCGCTGGACATGCAGCTGGAGGCCCCGCCCGATTCAACCGCCAACCCGCTGGACGAGTTGCGGGTGGAGTGTTTCGACATCTCCCACACGGCCGGCGAAAACACCCAGGCATCGTGCGTTGTGTTTCACCACCACAAAATGCAAAACGCCGAGTACCGGCGTTACAACATCAACGACATTACGCCGGGAGACGACTACGCGGCCATGCGCCAGGTGCTGCTGCGGCGTTACGGCAAACTGGCCGAGGCCCTGAACGAGGCCAAGACCACCGGCGTGCTGGCAGCCGGCACGGGGAAATTGCCGCACCTGGTGCTGGTGGACGGCGGCAAGGGGCAAGTGAGCCAGGCGCGCGAGGTGTTTGAAGAATTGGGGCTGGACCTCTCGCTCATTGTGGGGGTGGAGAAAGGCGAGGGCCGCAAGGTCGGGCTCGAAGAGCTGGTGTTTGCCGACGGCCGTGAGAAGGTTTATCTGGGCAAAGACTCCGCCGCGCTGATGCTGGTGGCGCAAATCCGCGACGAAGCGCACCGTTTTGCCATCACCGGCATGCGCGCCGCCCGCGCGAAAGTGCGCACCGGCGGCAGCCGGATTGAAGACATTCCCGGCATTGGCCCCAAGCGCCGCGCCAAGCTGTTGCAGCGTTTTGGCGGCGTGCGCGGGGTGGGCCTGGCCAGCGCGGAAGATATTGCCACGGTAGACGGCATATCCAGAGAACTGGCCGAGGAGATTTACCGGGCATTGCACTGAGCCCCCACGCTCCACCGCTGCGCGGGTCGCTGCCCCCCGGAGGGGGCGCATTTTTGCTTGGGGCGGCCCGGCGCAAAAACCAGCCACCACGCTCTGCTGCTCAGCCCCATGCCACAATAAAGGCAATGTTCCTCACCATCCCGACCTTCATGACCTGGTCGCGCATCGTCGCGATCCCCCTGATCGTCGCGATTTTCTACCTCCCCATCGACAAAGCCACGCAAAACCTGGTGGCCACAGTGCTGTTTGTGTTCTTTGCCTGGACCGACTGGCTTGACGGGTATTTGGCGCGCAAACTCAACCAGACCTCGGCTTTTGGCGCGTTTCTGGATCCGGTGGCCGACAAATTTCTGGTCTGTGCCTGTGTGCTGGTGCTGGTGCACCTGCAGCGCGCCGATGTGTTTGTGGCGCTGATCATCATTGGCCGCGAAATCGCCATCTCGGCGCTGCGCGAATGGATGGCGCAGATTGGCGCATCCAAAAGTGTTGCCGTGCACATGATCGGCAAACTCAAGACGGTTGCGCAAATGGTCGCCATTCCGTTTCTGCTGTTTGACGGCAAGTTGTTTGGCCTCATTGACACCCGTGTCTGGGGTACCTGGTTGATCTGGGGTGCGGCCGTGCTCACTGTCTGGTCGATGGTCTATTACCTGCAAAAGGCGATTCCAGAAATCCGGGCCCGCGTGAAAAAGTGAACCGGGTTTGAATTGACCGTGAGCAGCACGAAGGAAGACGCCTTGATCCGGGCGATGCCGGTGGTGTTTGTCCTGATCTGGAGCACCGGCTTCATCGTGGCGCGGTATGGCATGCCGTATGCGCCGCCCATGAAATTTCTGGCCTGGCGCTATTTTTTCTCTATTTTGTGTTTTCTGCCATGGATCTGGCTGGCCCGTGTCATATGGCCGCAAGGCACAACGCAGTGGCGGCACTTGGCCGTCACCGGCGTGTTGATGCACGCCATTTACCTGGGCGGCGTCTGGGCTGCGGTGAAGATGGGCATGGGCTCGGGGCTGTCGTCGCTGATCGTCGGCTTGCAGCCGGTGCTCACCGCTTTCTGGTTGGCGGGTGTTGGCAATGCCGTTTCAAAACGCCAGTGGGCCGGATTGGCCTTGGGCTTCCTCGGGCTGGTGATGGTGGTGTCCAGAAAGTTTGGTGCGGGCGGTGAAGCCACCTGGCTGAACCTGATGATGGCGCTGGGCGCGCTGGCGGGCATCACGGCGGGCACCTTGTACCAAAAGCGTTTTGTAGCGCCTTGCGACGTGCGCACCGCCAATGTGGTTCAACTGGTCGCGGCCCTGCTGGTCACCTTGCCCCTGACCATGCTGGAGGGTGAATCCGTGCATTGGAATTCGCAATTGGCCGGCGCGATGGCCTGGTCTGTATTGGCGCTGACACTCGGCGGCAGCTCACTCTTGTACCTGTTGATCCAGCGCGGCGCGGCGGCCTCGGTCACCAGCCTGATGTACCTGGTGCCGCCGGTCACGGCCTTTGTGGCCTGGGTGCTGTTTGATGAGCCGATCACTGCTGTAACGGTGGCCGGTACGGTGATCACGGCGGTCGGTGTCAGCCTGGTGGTGCGTCAGCCCAGGGCGTGAAATGCGGCGTCGGCAACAATAGCGGCTTTGTGGAAATCAAGGAGCAGATGAAATGGCCAGGAAACGCATAGCGGTGATCCCCGGTGACGGCATTGGCAAGGAAACCATGCCCGAAGGCGTGCGCGTGATGGAGGCCGCCGCCACCAAATTCGGCATTGACCTGCAGTTCGACCACTTTGATTTTTCCAGCTGGGACTACTTTGAAAAACACGGCAAGATGATGCCGGACAACTGGAAAGACCTGGTCGGTGGCCAAGACGCGATTTATTTTGGTGCCGTGGGCTGGCCGGAGAAAATTGCCGACCACACTTCCTTGTGGGGCTCGCTGTTGCTGTTTCGCCGTGAGTTTGACCAGTATGTGAACTTGCGCCCGGCCCGGCTGATGCCTGGCATCGTTTGCCCGGTGGTGCGGCGCGATGGCAGCCCGCGCTTGCCCGGCGAGATCGACATGTACATCGTGCGCGAAAACACCGAGGGCGAATACTCCAGCATCGGCGGGCGCATGTACCCCGGCACCGAGCGCGAGATCGTGATGCAGGAGTCGGTGTTTTCCCGCCATGGCGTTGACCGTGTGTTGAAGTTCGCGTTTGAACTGGCGCAGTCCCGGCCCAAGAAACATTTGACCAGCGCCACCAAATCCAACGGCATCGCCATCACCATGCCGTATTGGGACGAACGTGTCGCAGAAATGGCAAAGGCCTACCCCGGCGTGCAGCTGGACAAATTCCACATCGACATCCTCACGGCCCACTTTGTGCAGCGCCCGGATTTCTTTGACGTGGTGGTGGCCAGCAACTTGTTTGGCGACATCCTCTCCGACCTCGGCCCGGCCAGTACCGGCACCATCGGCATTGCGCCCAGCGCCAACCTGAACCCGGACCGCAAGTTTCCCTCGCTGTTCGAGCCGGTGCACGGCTCGGCGCCGGACATTGCCGGCAAAGGCATTGCGAACCCGATTGGTCAAATCTGGTGCGGCGCGATGATGCTGGAGTTTCTCGGCCACAAGGACGCGCACGACGCCGTCCTGGCCGCCATTGAAAAGGTGTTGCAGCCTGGCAGCGGCGCGCCACGCACGGCCGATATCGGCGGAACAGCTGGCACCAGCGACCTGGGGCGCGCCATTGCCGCGACCTTGTAACGCAAGCGCCGTGCCCGTGCGCGCATACAGCCCGCAGTCAATTTGTCAAGCCGTGGTCGTGCCTATTTTTCCGGATTTGGTGACAAATTTTCTCCCCGCGCGCCAAAAAAATGCGGCATGCTTGCGTCCGCGGTGCGAATTATTCAGTCTAAAATTCGCGCTCGCACGCCCGGGGCCTTGATCCATGTGATCCATGCCGAAGTTCCGGACACGAAATGCTGCTGCCTTTTTGCCGATTCATTTTCTGGCAGGACGGCGACGAAATCTGAAGAGACAACTGATTAACTTTTTCTCCAATAAAGGGGTTCTTCGTGAACAAAACCGAACTGATTGAGCACATTGCCAAACACGCCGACATCTCCAAGGCAGCAGCCACGCGCGCGCTGGAGTCCACGATTGCGGCGGTCAAGACCACCTTGAAAAAAGGCAACTCCGTTTCTCTGGTCGGTTTTGGCACTTTTGCGGTTGGCAAACGCGCCGCCCGCGTGGGCCGCAACCCCCGTACCGGCGCTGCGATTAAAATCAAGGCCGCCAAGGTGCCCAAGTTCCGTCCGGGCAAGGCCTTGAAAGACGCGGTGAACTGACCCGGCGTAGAAACTGATCCGGCGTACAAGAAGTCTGCCAGGTAGGGTGCTTAGCTCAGTTGGTAGAGCGGCGCCCTTACAAGGCGTAGGTCGGCGGTTCGAGACCGTCAGCACCCACCACTACCCAGACCTGCGTACCCTCTGAGGCGAACCGGCGGTTCGCCTTTTTTGTTTGATGAACCGCGCTTCTCGTTTGACGCATCCATTTAAGGCTGAGCAATGTTCGATTTAGTACGCAAGCACACCAAGATCCTGATGGTGATCATGTTCTTGCTGATCATCCCGTCCTTCGTGTTGTTCGGCATTGACGGCTACACCCGTTTTCGTGACAAGGGTGAAGCGGTGGCGAAGGTGGGCAGCCATGACATCACGCAGTCTGAATGGGATGGCGCGCACAAACAGCAGGTGGACCGCATCCGTGCGCAAATGCCGACCATTGATCCCAAAATTCTCGATTCAGCCGAGGCCAAGTACGCCACGTTGGAGCGGCTCGTGCGGGACCGGGTGCTTGCCGAAGCCGCCGACCAGCTGCATTTGCAAACCGGAGACGCGCGTCTCGCCCGCGAGTTACAGCAAAACGAAACCATCGCGTCGCTGCGCGGCCCGGACGGCAAGCTGGACATGGAACGTTACCGCCAGCTCGCGGCCAGCCAGGGCCTGACGCCCGAAGGATTTGAAGCCCGCGTGCGCCGTGACATCTCCGTGCGCCAGGTCGAAGCCGGCATCACCGGAACCGGTTTTGCCACACCCGCGCAGGCCGGTGTGTCCCTGAACGCCTTTTTTGAGAAACGCGACCTTCAATTTGCCGGGTTTCTGCCCGCCGACTACACGGCCAAAGTCAACCCGACTGATGCCGAGATCGAAGCTTTCTACAAGAGCAACGAACAGCTGTTCAAGGCGACCGAATCCGCCAGTGTCGAATACGTGGTGCTGGACCTTGAGGCGGTCAAGAAAACCATCACGCTCAATGAAGCCGACGTCAAAACCTATTTCCAGCAGAACCAGGCCCGCCTCTCCGGCAGTGAAGAGCGCCGCGCGAGCCACATTCTGCTGAATGCGCCCAAGTCTGCGCCCGCCGCCGAGCGTGACAAGGCCAAAGCGCGAGCCGGTGAGCTGCTGGCTGAAGCACGCAAATCGCCTGACAGTTTTGCCGAGCTGGCCAAGAAAAACTCGCAAGACCCGGGCTCGGCGCCTAAAGGCGGTGACCTGGATTTTTTCACCAAAGGTGCGATGGTCAAACCATTTGAAGACGCGGTTTACGCGATGAAAAAGGGTGACATCAGCGAGGTGGTGGAGTCGGATTTTGGCTTTCACATCATCAAACTCACCGACGTCAAGGAAGTCAAGCAGAAGAGTTTTGACGAATTGCGCGCCGGGCTTGAGTCCGAGCTCAAAGACCAGCAGGCCAAGACCAAGTACGCGGAACTGGCCGAAAGCTTCACCAATACCGTCTACGAGCAGTCAGACAGCCTCAAACCGGTGGTCGACAAACTCAAGCTCGAGATCAAGACGGCGGCCAATTTGACGCGACAGCCCGCAGCGGGTGCCACCGGCGTTTTGGGCAATGCCAAATTGCTGGCAGCAATCTTCAACCCGGACGCTGTCGAGAAAAAACGCAACACGGAAGCGGTAGAGACAGCGCCCAACCAGATGGTGTCGGCGCGCATTGTTCAATACACGCCGGCCCGCACCTTGCCACTGGCCGACGTGAAGCCGGTTGTCCGCGAGCGCCTGGTCGCCCAGCGTGCCATCGAGCTGGCCAAAAAAGACGGCCTGGACAAACTGGCCGCCTGGAAGGCTGCGCCTGCATCGGCAAGTTTGCCTGCGGCCGTGGTGGTGTCGCGCGACAAGCCCTTGAATGTTCCGCCCCAGGTGGTTGAGGCCGCGTTGCGGGCTGATGCTGCGGCTTTGCCCGCGTTTGTCGGTGTGGATATGGGCGCCCAGGGTTATGCGGTAGCCCGCATCAACGCAGTGGTTGCCCGCCCAGCACCCGAAGAAATGGCCGCCCGGCAGGAGCAGGGCCAATACGCGGCGGGCTGGAGCGCTGCAGAAGCACAGGCTTACTACAACGGTTTGAAAGAGCGTTTTCAGGTCAAGTTCATTGCGCCAAAGCCGGCGAAAGCCGGCGCGCAGGCCGCCTCGCTTACGCAGTAACAAGCAACTCACCCGTGACGGCGGGCAGCAGTGGGTATAATCACGTTCCTGCGGTGGCTGTAGCTCAGTTGGTAGAGTCCAGGATTGTGATTCCTGTTGTCGTGGGTTCGAGCCCCATCAGCCACCCCAAACATTTGGCGATTCGCTGCTTCAAAAGCCTGCTATCCAATCGATAGTGGGCTTTTGTTTTTTGCGTCTGGCTTGATGCGTAATAGAATTCCCTGGAACCATGGCGAGCGCAATTGAAATCATCGTTGGCATGCTGATCGTGCTGGGAATTCCGGTGGTTCTCGGCGTTGCCTGGCTGGTTCGAAGAAACCAGCGCCGCCGCCAGGCCGCGCGCGAGTTGAAAAACGGCAACCAGATTTACAGCCAATGGCGCCGCGGCGAGGCCGACGGTCGGCCGCGTTAGGTCCTCCCGATCAGCGTGCCGGTACCATGCCGCAAACCGCGTTGATTTGGGCCTCATCCAGGCCACTTTCCCGCAACACCTGCACCGTGTGTTGACCCAACCGGGGCGCGGGAGCGGGCGCAGCGCAGGGTGTGCCTGACCACCGGGTGGGTGTGCGCATCGTATGGAGCGTGCCTTCACTGGGGTGCTCGATCTGCGGAAAAAACCCAACGGCTTCCAGGTGCGGGTCTTTCAACAAATCGCCAGGGGAATTGATCGGCATGTTGGGGATGTCGGCCTTGTCCAGCAGCGCTTGCCACTGCGCGGTGGTGCGGGTGCGCATGACCGCGCCGACCTGCGCATAGACCCAGTCGATATTGGCCGAGCGTTCCTCGTGTGAGCTGAAGCGTTTGTCGGCTGAAATCGCGAGCAGTTCGGGCACTACGGCGAAAAAACTCAGCCAGTGTTTGTCGTTGTAAATCAGGACACACAGGCAGCCGTCTTGCGTGTCGTAAGGACGCCGGTGAGGCGTGATCAAGCGGCCATAACCGCCTTCACCCAATGGCGGCTCGAAGCTCAACCCGGCCAGGTGGTCGCCCAGAACAAACTGGGTCAGGGCCTCGAACATCGGCACCTCCACCATCTGGCCCAGGCCGGTTTTTTCCCGCGCATACAGGGCGGCAGTGACGGCATATACCGCATGCAGGCCGGTAACGCGGTCGGCGAGCGTAACGGGCGCGTAGCCCGGCTCGGGGCCGCGGTAACGCTGCATCAGCCAGGGCAGGCCGACAGCACCCTGAATGAGATCGTCGTACGCGGGCTTGGCGGCGTAGGGGCCTTCCTGGCCAAAACCGACGCAGCTCACGTAGATGATTTTCGGGTTGCGCGCTTTCACCGTTTCATAGGAAAGGCCGAGGCGCGCCATGGCCTGCGGCCTGACATTCGAGATCATCACGTCGCACTGCTCCGCCAAATGCAACAGCGCCTCCAGCGCCGCCGGTTTTTTCAGGTCGAGTACCACGCTTTTTTTGCCGCTGTTGACGTGCAGGAAGATATGCCCCATGCCCGGGTTGCGCATCGGCCCGACGTTGCGCACGTTGTCGCCGTCTGGCGGTTCGATCTTGATGATTTCCGCGCCCAGGGCAGCCAGTGTTTGGGTGGCCGAAGGGCCCATGAGGACCGCGGTGAGGTCGAGAATCTTCACGCCGGCGAGCGGTCCGGCAGCTTGGCTGGCAGGGACGGCGGCGGCTGCAGCGCCCGCATTGGCTTCTGTTGTCATGGTTGTTATGGTGCGCAAAAGTTGAACGTGGCTCGTGAGCCCATCGTAATCTACGAGGCCAAGGCTACGTATTTTCCCTAGTGAAATTTGGATGGTGTGACTCAGTAATTTCGAAGGGAGCAGTGCATCATCAGGGGGTTTGTAAACTTGAAGGAGAAGCGCATGCGCCGCGATGTATTTGTGAAGTCCCTGGCTGCCCTGGCGGCAGCCGCCGCGTCCGGCGGATTGCCCCTTTCTGCCTGGGCCGCTGCCAATATCAAGATGATGATTCCGGCCAACCCGGGCGGCGGCTGGGACACCACCGGCCGCGCGCTGGCCCGTGCCATGCAAGATGCCAAAGTTGCCGATTCGGTGAACTTCGAAAACAAGGGTGGGGCAGCAGGCGCCCTGGGCCTGGCCCAGTTTGTCAATGCCAGCAAGGGTGACCCAAACGCCATCATGGTGATGGGCGCCGTGATGCTGGGCGGCATCATCACCGGCAAACCGGCAGTCAACCTGAGCACGCTGACGCCTTTGGCGCGCCTGACCAGCGAATACAACGTGTTTGTGTTGCCGGCCAACTCGCCCTTCAAGACCATGAAAGACGTGGTCGAGCAGCTCAAGAAAGACCCCGGCAGCGTGAAGTGGGGCGGTGGTTCGCGCGGCTCCACCGAGCACATCGCGGCGGCCATGATCGCCCGCGAATCGGGCGTGGACGCTTCCAAGATCAATTACGTGGCCTTCCGGGGCGGCGGTGAGGCAACGGCGGCCATCCTGGGTGGCAACGTCACCGTGGGCGGCAGCGGCTACAGCGAATTCTCCGAATACATCACCAGCGGCAAGATGCGGGCGATTGGCGTCACATCCGGTACGCGCCTGAAGGGCGTTGCCATCCCCACGCTGAAAGAGCAGGGCATCAACGTTGAAATCGGCAACTGGCGCGGCGTTTACGGCGCGCCCGGCATCACACCGGACCAACGCAAGGCACTGGTGGAACTGGTCGTGAAGGCGACCAAATCCAAAGCCTGGGCCGAGGCGATGGAGAAGAACAGCTGGACGCCGGCCCTTTTGACGGGTGCCGAGTTTGAGAAGTTCGTTGACGACGACTTCGCCTCTCTGCGCGCGACGATGGTCAAGTCCGGAATGGTTTGAGCCTTTGACCGCGCAAAATTCAGCGTCGATCCGCCTGCAAAGCCTTGTGGCAGCGGGCGTGCTGCTGGTAGGCTTGGCCATGGTCGGCGGCGCGCTGACGATTCCCTCGGCCGCTGGTTACGCTGGCGTGGGCCCGAATTTCCTGCCCTGGCTGGTGTCGATTGCCCTGGTGATTTGCGGCGGCTTCATGTTTTACGAAGCGCGCAGCGGCGGATTCCGCGAGATGGAGGCAGAAGACGCCAACCCGTCTGACGCTTCCGGGCCGTATTGGGGCGGTTTCGTCTGGATGTCGGCGGGCCTGTTGATCAACGCTGCACTTATCACCACCATCGGGTTTATTTTCAGCTGCACGGTGTGTTTTGTGCTGGCGGCGCGGGGCCTGCGCCTGGCCGCCGGGCAAGCCGATACAGGTGGCAAAACCTGGCTGGTTGACACCGTCACCGGTTTGTTGATCGCGGCGCCCGTGTTCTGGATGTTCACCAAGTTCCTGGCCATCAACCTGCCGGGCATCACCGGTACTGGCTGGCTCTGAGCCGCCGAAGGCGCAACCTCATGGATATCTGGAATTCACTGATGCAGGGTTTTGCCACAGCCGGCACGCCCATCAACCTGATGTGGGCCTTCATCGGCTGCGCGCTGGGCACGGCGGTGGGTGTGTTGCCCGGCATTGGCCCGGCCACGGCGGTGGCGATGCTGCTGCCCATCACCGCCAAGGTCGATGCCACGGCCTCCATGATCTTTTTCGCCGGCATCTATTACGGCGCCATGTACAGCGGCTCCACCACCTCGATCTTGCTCAACACGCCGGGTGAAACCGCCACCATGGTCCCCGCCATGGATGGCAACAAGATGGCCAAAAACGGCCGAGCGGGGGCCGCATTGGCCACCTCGGCCATCGGCTCCTTCGTGGCCGGCACCATCGCGACCGTGATGGTGACCTTGTTTGCGCCTTTCGTGGCGGAGCAGGCGGTGAAGCTAGGGCCCCCGGAATATTTCATGCTGATGCTGCTGGCCTTCACCACCGTCAGCGCGGTGCTGGGCCAAAGCACGGTGCGCGGCCTCACGGCGCTTTTTGTGGGCCTGGCCGCCGGCCTGGTGGGCATGGACCAGATCACCGGCCAGGCGCGTTACACCGGCGGGGTGCCTGAATTGCTCGATGGCGTTGAAATCGTGCTCGTGGCCGTGGGCCTGTTTGCCGTGGCCGAGGCCCTGCATGCCGTGCTGTTTGAAGGCAAAGTGCGCGAGTCTGAAAATAAAATGAGCCGCGTGACCATGAGCAAAAGCGACTGGAAACGCTCGATCCCGGCCTGGCTGCGCGGCACCGCGATTGGCGCGCCGTTTGGCTGCATACCGGCCGGTGGCACCGAGATCCCGACGTTTTTGAGTTACGCCACCGAGAAAAAACTCGCCAAAGGCGACAACCTGGCCGAGTTTGGCAGCAAAGGCGCAATCGAAGGCGTGGCTGGCCCCGAAGCCGCCAACAACGCCACCGTCACCGCCGCGCTCATTCCGCTGCTCACGCTCGGCATTCCGGTTTCCAACACCACGGCGATTTTGCTCGGCGCGTTCCAGAATTACGGCATCCAGCCCGGGCCGCAGCTGTTCACCAGCTCGGCCAGCCTGGTGTGGGCGCTGATCGCCTCGCTCTATATCGGCAACATCATGCTCTTGGTGTTGAACCTGCCGCTGGTCGGCCAGTGGGTGAAACTGCTCAAGGTGCCCAAGCCCCAGCTCTACGCCGGTATTTTGATATTTGCCACCGTGGGCGCCTACGGCATGCGCCAAAGCGCGTTTGACCTGTTTTTGCTTTACGGCAT
>JANMMR010000171.1:0-4692 GCA_031373455.1 Rhodoferax sp. | reverse complement strand
CTGCAGCAAGGTGCCCGACATCCACAACATCGGCCTGATGGAAGACCGCGCCACGCTGCGCATCAGCAGCCAGCACATCGCCAACTGGCTGCTGCACCGGGTTGTAACGCCACAGCAGGTGAAGGCTACCTTTGAACGCATGGCGGCTGTGGTGGACAAACAGAATGCTGGCGACCCGTTGTACAAAAACATGGCGGGCAACTTCACCACCTCAGCGGCTTACAAGGCGGCTTGTGATTTGGTGTTTAAGGGCTTGGAGCAGCCTTCGGGCTACACCGAGCCGTTGTTGCATGGGTGGCGGCTGAAAGTTAAAGCGGGATGACGGCTGGCGCGAACGCATCCCGTTAGCATTGGGGGTGGCATTTTGTTTGCAGAAACGCGAAAATTCACCCCATGAAAATCCTCATCCTCCACGGCCCCAACCTCAACCTCTTCGGGCGGCGCGAGCCGCACATTTACGGCTCGACCACGCTCGCGCAGATCAACGAACGGCTGGTTGAGCTGGCGTCGTCACTCGGCGTGGAGATCGAGATTTTCCAGTCCAACCATGAAGGCGCGCTGGTAGACAAGCTGCATGAGCGCATCGATTCGGTGCAAGGTGCCTTGTTGAACCCGGCGGGGCTGACGCAACACGGCATCAGTCTGCATGACGCGATCAAGGCGATGCCGTTCCCAGTGCTGGAGATTCACCTCTCGAACATTGCCGCGCGTGAGGAATGGCGGCACAAATCCATCATTGCACCCGCAGCGCGGGCGACGATCCAGGGCCTGGGCTGGCGCTCGTACACAACCGGGTTGCGGGCGCTGGTGGAGTTGTTGCGCGACGCTGGTTGAGCCCGGCCGGCTCACTCCACCAATTCGGTTTTTGACCGGGTTGAGCGTTGCAGCTGGTTGCGGACCTTGACAAACAAGCCCACCACGGTGACCAGAACACAGCCCACCGCGAGCCACACGGCCAACACGCCGGCGGGGTAGGCGGGCGTTTTGAAGAGCAGCCACAAACCGGTCAACAGCAACAGTTGGCCCAACACAAACTGGCTCAGGCTCGCCCGCCAGATGGCGGGGAACCGGTGGCTGATCCACGCGCCACTGCAGCCGGCCAGCCAGCCGCAGGCGGCACCCGCGAACACGTCTACCGGCCAGTGTGCGCCAACGGCCATCCGCGAAAGCCCGATCAATGCCGCCGCCAGAAGGACCAACGTAGCGAACGTGGTTGTGTTGAACAAAGCCGATTGGGGCGATGCGCGCTTGTTGGCAACGCCCTGAACCAGTACCACGGCCAAAGCCGCCGCAAACGCGGTGATGGTGTGGCCGGACGGGAAACTGGCGTTGCCCAAAGCGATGCCAATCACGTTGAATTGCGCCGGGTCGATCACCGTGGCAGGGCGTGGTGCCTGGAAAATCGCCTTCAACGTGACCGACAGCAATCCGCCCAGCGGTACCGCCGCCAAGATGGCGAGCATCATTTGGGGCCGCCATAAAAGCAACGGCGACAACACGCAGAAGAGTACATCGGCCTCGCCCAGCAAGGTCACAAACGACCACAGCGCCACCGGGAATTGGCCAGACCAGCGGTTGACTGCCAAAAACAGTTCCCGCTGCGGGGGCTGGGTCTGCAACCACAGGGAAGCGGCCAACACGATCAACGCAGGAACAAGCCACACCCACTCAACGCCCGATGCCGGCTTGGATTGCGGCTCGCCGGCCTTTCCCTCAAGCCCGTCAAGGTCGCGGGTTTTGCCGTTGGCGTCGATCAAGCGCTGTCTCCTTGGGGCCTTGCCAGTTCTTGCACAACTGGAAATTGAAATGGGCGATTTGGCGGCCCCAACGGTACACGGGTTGTGGTTCAAGCAGATCACACCGCTCAAATTCGGCGGGCCCAACCGGCGGCGCAAAACTCATTTGCGACCAATCCACCAGCAGCACGTTTTCGCCCGGTTGCAACACGCCCCACCACAGGCCAAACTGGTCGAGGTGGCGCTGCACCACTTTCACCGGCTGGTGCGCATACCAGGCAAAGCGGCTGGCCAGTGTCCAGTTCATCACGGCCAGCGTGGGGTTGCCGTGCTTTTGCGCTAGCTCGCTGGCGCGGCGGGCTGCCGCGTCCCACCCGTACAGATCGGCAAACGGGTTGAAACTCGCCGTTGCGATGGCCTGCCCTGGAAGGCTTTTGGCTTCGTCTCCCTGCTCGCGCTGGAACCCGCTGGAAAACATCAGGCCAAACAGGCCGATGCAACACAGCGCCTGAAAAACACCCAGCCCGCCAAGCCATTTCCGGCTGCCTTGCCGCACACCTTGCCAAAGCCGCACGCAGCCCGCAGCCGCCGCCGGCAACAGCGCCAGCCAGGCGGTGACGGACCAATGCGGCAGGGTTGAGCCGCGGCCCGAGAGGTAGACCATCAACAACAGCGGCGGCAGGCCGAAACACAGGCAAAACAAACCGGGTGACAGGCGTGGCATCGGCGCCGCCGAAACAGTTGCCGTTGCCATTGACCGATTGGCCGCGCGCTGCCCCGCCCATGTGCCCAGCAGCAGCAGCGGGCCATACCCGAGCAGTTGCACAACCACAAACGCGCCCACCCGGCGCAGTTCCCAGGCCTGGGTGCCGGCCGCATGGCTGCTTTGGTAAGCCAGCGAAATCCAGTGGTTCGTGGCGTTCCAGGCGATCACCGGGCTGATCAGAATCGCCGCCACGGCCACGGCCAGCCAGGCGCCGCGCAAGCCCAGCACACGCGGGCCATGCGCGGCAACGAGGGCCAGCACACACCCAACGCCGATGAATATGGCGGTGTATTTGGTAAGGCCGGCCAGACCGAGCAAAACACCCAGCAACAGCCAGGAACGCGTGTCGTGCACGTTGGCAGCCCCGCTCAAGCGCCAGCAGACCGCCATGGTGGCAACCACGATGGGCATCAGGATGCTGTCGGGCACCAGCGCCAATCCCAACAAATGCGGCAAGGGCGAGATGATCCACAGCAGGAGCGCGGCGCGGGCAATCGGGCGCACCTGGGGGTACAGCCGCAACGCCAGCGCGGCCACCCACCAGGCTGATACCACCCAGCAGGCCATCGGCAGAATGCGCATCAACAAATCGGGCAGCTTGCCAATGGCGCCCAGCGCCTGCGCGAGTTGCCCAAATGGCCATTGCAGCCAGCCCGACATCGGCGGATGGTCGAAGTAACTCCAGTCGATGTTGATCGAATACAGCGCGTAGTGGGTTTCGTCAGGCGAGAGGTGAAACGCCAGCGCCAGCAGCACATGCAGAGAAGCACCACCCAGAATGAGGGCACGGCACAGCCGGTCTTGCCAGACCTGGCCGAGCAGCTGGCGCCAACGCGGGGCGGGAACTTCAGACACCGGCTTTGCGCTTGGGCCGGATCCACACCAGCCAGGCCGTGGCGCCGTAGTTCCAGACGGTGCCGACCATGATGCCGGCCAGCGCCGAGAGCACCCAGTTGCCACCGCCGCCGCTGGCGCCGTGGATGTAGGTCGCCACACCCACATTGGCCAATGCGCCAATGGAGCAGGCGGCCATGAATTTCAGCAAGCCGGCCAGCACACCCCAGCCGCGTACCTGCTGGTCGCGGTAGGTCAGTGCATTGTTGAGGAAGAAGTTGCCCACCATGGCGACCATCACGGCTGTGGTTTGCGAGGTGCTGAAGTCGTTGCCAGTAGCGGCCAGCGCCACCCGCAACACCGCCAGATGCACCAGCACACCAAAGGAGCCAATGGCGGCAAAAGACACAAGGCGCGTCGGCACCCAGCGGCCAATGGTTTTGTCGGCCAGCAGCATCAAGTAATCCCAGGCCACGCGGTTGTCGAGTTTGCTGTCGCCTGCATAGCGGTTGCGGAACTGGTAGGGCACTTCCTTAACGCGCAATTTGACGGGGGACGACACCACCAGGTCCACCAGGATCTTGAAGCCAATATTGGAAAGCCCGTAAACGGCATCTTCAAAGGCCTTGCGGCGGATCATGAAAAAGCCGCTCATCGGGTCGTTCAACTGCAGGCCGAGGATGCGCTGGCTCAGCGCAGTGGCCAGCGAGCTGATTTTCTGGCGCGACGCGTCCCATTCACTCACGCCGCCGCCCTCCATGTAACGCGTGCCGACGACCAGGTCATAAGGCCCGTCGCGCAAAGCCAGAAGCATTTGGGGCAGGATGTTTTCGTCGTGCTGCAAATCAGCGTCCATCACGGCGATGTGAGCGGCGCCGGTGGACAACATGCCCTCCACACAGGCGCTGGAAAGCCCACGGCGGCCGACGCGGCGCAGGCAACGCACCTGCGGGTTGGCGGCAGACAGGGCCAGCAGGCGGGCCGAGGTGCCGTCGGGGGAGTCGTCGTCGACAAACACCACCTCCCACTGCACACCGGCCAGCACCCGGCCGAGGCGGCTGATCAGCTCCTCGACGTTGCCAATTTCGTTGAAGGTCGGGATGACGATCGCCAGTTCAATCATGTGCAATTTCAACCATTCATGCGTCCAGTCTTCGGGAGGATTTTCGGCGGCGTTTTCGGCTGATGAGGTGCCGCCCCTGCTTGACCCCATGCTTGATCCTTTGCTTGCGCTTCACGTACGCCAGCCATTGGCTCAACCCCAACGCCAGCAAGGCCACACTCACAATGCCGATGGCCCAGGGCTTCACTTCGTCGATGAGCTGGCTGATCAAATAGTCTGACCGCAGCCGTTCA
>JANMMR010000165.1:0-8227 GCA_031373455.1 Rhodoferax sp. | reverse complement strand
GCCAGATGGACGAAGCGCGCCTGATGGAATTGCAGAAGTTCTACGTGAGCAATGGCATCGTGCCCAAGGAAGCCAGCGCCACAGACCTGTACACCAACCAGTTTGCCGGGCTGAAGTGATTCAAACACCCAGGTCTGTCCCATCCTGAAATTGTGAGCCCCCACCATGTCTGAAAAAACCAGCACGACTTTGTGGAGCCTGGCGGTGCTGGCCACCTTCCTGGCGGCTTGGCAGTGGCTGCCGCCCGCGCTGGGTGTGCCGGAGTTTGTGTTGCCCGGCGCCAGCAAAACCTGGTCCGAATTCCTGCGCATCTGGGGCGCCGAGCGTTTGTTGTGGCACGCCGGCATCACGGCGATGGAAGTGGTGGTGGGGTTCGTGCTGGGCTCGCTGCTGGGCGCCGTGATCGGTTACGCGTTGGGTGTGGCTCCCCGTGTTGAAGCGGTTTTGTCGCCCTATCTGCTGGCGCTGCAAATCGCACCCAAAGTGGCGTTTGCGCCCCTGTTCGTGATGTGGCTGGGTTACACGGTGTACCCGAAAATCCTGGTAGCGATTTTGATCGTGTTTTTCCCGGTGCTCATCAACGTGCTGTCGGCCATGCGGACCATGGATGTCGATTTGATCAACCTGGCGCGTTCGTTTTCGGCCACGCGCATGCAGGTGTTCCGCAACGTTGAATACCCCACCACGCTGCCGGCGCTGTTTTCCGGCCTGCGCATTGCCAGCACGCTGGCGGTGATTGGTGTGGTGGTGGGCGAACTCGTGGGCGGCAACATGGGTCTGGGTTACCTGCTGGTGTTTTTTGAAGGCCAGGGCAACACGGCCGGGGTGTTTGTGGTGATCGGCGCCCTCACCGTGATCGGCATTGCCGCGTATTACGCCGTAGTGCTGGCGGAAAAACGCGTGTTGCACTATTTACCCGGTGCTGAAAGGCGGTCGGCGTGACGCTGCAGGCCGATCACGCCGCGAGTC
Organism: Rhodoferax sp.; assembly: GCA_031373455.1. Lineage (GTDB taxonomy): Bacteria > Pseudomonadota > Gammaproteobacteria > Burkholderiales > Burkholderiaceae_C > JANYCG01. The sequence continues at coordinate 7,258 of JANMMR010000165.1, read as the reverse complement.
CAGCCGCCGATTCGGCGCCGGAAATCCATTTGCGCGGGCGCAAGGTGCTGGTCACCGGCGCTGCCCGGGGTTTGGGCGAGTCCTTCGCGCGGGCGCTGGTGGCCGCAGGCGCGCACGTGTGCATCAGCGATGTGTTGCACGAGCGCGGGCAAGCCCTCGCCGGCGAACTTGCCAAAGGCGCAGGCGCCGTCTGCCATTACGTGCCGATGGATTTGAGCGATGCCGCCGCCGTCGCGGCTGGCGTGAAGGCCGCAGCGCAGACCCTGGACGGCCTCGACTGCCTGGTCAATAACGCCGCCATCACCAACTCCGGCGGCAAGAATTTTGATGAGATCAGCATCGACACCTGGGACCAGGTGATGGCCGTCAACGTGCGTGGAACCTGGCTGGCCTGTGTGGCGGCGCGGCCTTTTCTCGCGGCCAGCGGCAGCGGACGCATCGTCAACCTCGCCTCCGACACCGCCCTGTGGGGCGCACCCAAACTGATGGCCTATGTGGCCAGCAAAGGCGCCATCCTGGCCATGACACGCAGCCTGGCACGCGAGCTCGGGGCGGACAACATCACCGTCAACGCCATCGCGCCCGGGTTGACTGAAGTCGAAGCCACCCAGTACGTGCCGCAAGCACGGCACGAGCACTACCGCGCCGGCCGCGCCATCCCGCGCGCGCAGGTGCCCGCCGATGTGAACGCGGCGGTGCTTTTTTTGCTGGCCCGCGCCAGCGGTTTTGTGACCGGACAGGTCTTGCCCGTCAACGGCGGCTTTGTCATGCATTGAAGGAGATTGACCATGAGCACCCCCCTGAAAAGTCAAGACGCGGCCAACCAGCCGATGTTCAACGAACGCGGCCTGCAAAACGCCAACATCCCGCCCGAGGCCGAGATCCAGCGCGCCATGATGCAGCCCGAAGGCAGCAGCTTTGCCGCCTGGATGGACAGCCGGGTTGCCCGTTTCGCCACGCGGCGATACGACTGGGACGCCCTGAAGTTCCAGGCCGACTACGACCCCAAATACCGCCGCGCCCAGATGCGGTACATGGGTACAGGTGGCACCGGGGTGGCCACCGACAGCAACACCATCGCTGCGTCCCATTTCACGTTTTCAACCATGGTCATTCCGGCCGGCCACGAAGGTCCCTCGCACATCCATTTCGACGTTGAAGAGGTGTTCTTCATGTTGCGCGGTTCGATGAAAGTCATCTGCGAAAAAGACGGCCAGCGTTGGGAGTCGGTGCTCAAGGAGCGTGATTTCATTTCGGTGCCGCCCGGTGTTTACCGGGAAGAAATCAACATCGGCGACGAAGACGCGCTGATGTGTGTGATGTTGGGCTCGCCCCAGCCGATCACGCCGGTGTACCCGCCGGATTCGCCGCTGGCCAAAATCAAACGCGAGATGCAAAAGCGGTAAATGGCGATGGCAATGGCAAGCGCAATGGCAACGGTCGATGCCCGCGATCTTCCCGCCTTGCTGCAGCGTTTTCCTGCGCGCAGCGTGGCCGTGGGAGGGAGTGGGGATGAAAGTGGGGATCGGGTGCGCATGCAATTTCGCCAATCGGGCAACACCGCGATTGCGCCAACCCACGTGTTGCTGCACGGCATTGGCTCGGGTTCCGCCAGCTGGGTCGAACAATTGCAAGCCGCAGACGGTTCGCCGACCTGCCATGTATTGGCCTGGGACGCACCCGGATACGGTGACAGCAGCGCCTTGCCTGGCGACGCGCCCACTGCCGCCGAATACGCCACACGGATGTGGCAGTGGCTCGGCGCGGTGGGCCTGGCGCCCGACGCAGCGCCGATCACACTGGTAGGGCATTCGCTGGGTTGTCTCATCGCCGCCAGCGCTGCCCGCGCGGCGCCCGGGCGTATCCGGCAACTGGTGCTGCTGGCACCGGCGCAGGGTTACGCACGAGCCAGCGCGGATGAGCGCCAGAAAAAATTGCAGGACCGTCTGGATGCCCTGGCCACACTCGGCCCGCTCGGTATCGCCCAAAAACGCGGCAGTGCAATGTTGTCGCCACATGCCAGCGCCGCCCAAATCGCGTTTGTGCAGGGCGTGATGGCGCAGGTGAAGCCGCACGGTTACACCCAGGCCGCTCGCCTGCTGGCCGGTGGTGACCTGCTGGCCGACCTTGCCGATTTGAATACCAGTTCCCAGCCAACCTGTCCGGTGCAGGTGGCCAGCGGCAGCGCCGACGGCATCACGCCCCTGGCTGGCTGCCAGCAGGTGGCGGAATCGGTCAACGCACCGTTTACCTTGCTGGGCGAAGTCGGGCACGTGTGTGCACTGGAAGCACCCGAAGCCGTGTCGAAGTTGATTGGGCTCTTGAAGGAGCCTGCGCCATGAGCAGCGCCGCGCCGGAGCGGTACACCGTGCCGGGTTTGCAGCGCGGGCTGCAGTTGTTGGCCCAATTCCGCAACGACACCCGCGAGTTGACCGGCGCCGAGTTGTCGCGTCGGCTGGACCTGCCCCGCGCGTCCGTGTTCCGCCTGTTGCAGACGCTCGAGCAGATGGGGTTTGTCGAACGCATCGGCGAGAGCGGCAGTTACCGATTGGGCATCGCCGTGTTGCGCCTGGGTTTTGAATACCTCGCCTCGATGGACCTCAGCGAACGGGGAAAACCGGTGCTCGATGCGCTCAGCCGCAGCACCGGCCTCTCGGCCCACCTGGTGGTGCGGGACGGCACGGAAGTGGTGTTTGTGGCCAAGTCGGTCGGCAATTCGTCGCTGCAAAGCAGCGTGCAAATTGGTGCGCGCCTGCCGGCACATGCCACCGCCTTGGGGCGCGTTTTGCTGGGCGGCCTGGCCTTGCCGGCGCTGCGCAACATCTACGCCGGCACGCCGCTGGCCACTTACACGGCGCAAACACCCACCACACTGGCCGCGCTCAAGCGCCTGGTTGACCACGATACCGAGCAGGGGTTTGCCGTCAGCCAAGGTGGTTACGAGGCTGGCATTTCAACCATCGCCGCGCCGGTGTTCGACGAGCACCTCGCAATTGCAGCGGCCGTCAGTGTGACGGTGCCGGCCAACCAGATCCCCCCCGACACCCTGGGCCCGCTGGTGGCGCAGGTGCGTGAGGCAGCGGCCACGTTGTCGCGCCGCGGCCATAGCCAAAACCAGGGCCAAAGCCATCCAGCCAGTTTGCCTCAGCCCCAAGAAAAAGAATTCGCATGAACCGCGTTGAGCCGATTGCCGCCACCCCATCAACCGCCCAGCGCATCACGGTGGGTGAACTTGCCGTGCGTTTCCTGGAGCAATGCGGCACACGCGCCGCATTTGGCGTGATCTCCATCCACAACATGCCGATCCTGGACGCCTTCAACGCACGCAAAGCCGGGGCGCAGGCGATCCGTTTTGTGCCCGCACGTGGCGAGGCGGGCGCCTGCAACATGGCCGATGCCTACGCGCGCGTCAGCGGCCAATTGGGGGTGTGTGTCACCAGCACCGGCACAGGAGCAGGCAACGCGGCCGGTGCCTTGGTGGAGGCCATCACGGCGGGCACACCGTTGTTGCATTTGACCGGGCAAATTGAATCCGAATACCTCGACCGCGACCTGGGCTTCATCCACGAAGCGCCGGCCCAGCAGGCCATGCTGCAGGCGGTGGGCAAAGCCGCCTTTCGCATCCGCAATGGCGCAACCGCGCTGGCCACCCTGCGCGAAGCGGTGCGTATCGCGCAGACGCCGCCTTGCGGCCCGGTGAGCATCGAGATTCCCATTGACGTGCAAGCCAGCCTGGTCGAGGTGCCGCAAGACCTGCAGGGCCCGCGCGCTGCGCCCGTGCTGGCTGCCGCAGGCGAGGTCGACGAGCTGGCTCGCCGCCTGTGCGGCGCCAAACGCCCGCTGCTGTGGCTGGGCGGCGGCGCGCGCATGGCCGGTGCGGCGGTGGCGCGTTTCATCGACATGGGTTGGGGTGTGGTCACCTCGGTGCAGGGGCGCGGCATCGTGGCCGAAGGCCACCCGGCCAGCCTGGGCTCCTACAACCTGCAAAAAGCGGCTGAAGACCTGTACTGGCAATGTGACGCCTTGCTGGTGGTCGGCTCGCGCCTGCGCAGCAACGAGACGCTGCGTTACAAACTCAAACTGCCCCAGCCGTTGTACCGCATTGACGCCAACACGCTGGCGCAAGGGCGTGCTTACACGAGCGACTATTTTGTGCAGGGGGACGCGCTGGAAACACTGAACACTTTGGCCGAACGCCTGGCCGGGCGAATGGAAGTTGACACCAGTTGGCACAGCCGGATTCAGGCGGCCCGCGAAGCTGCAGCAGCCCAGGTTGACGCCTCTCTAGGCCCGTATCTGGCGCTGAAAAACGCGCTGCAAGCCCAGGCCGGTCAGGCGATCTGGTGGGTGCGCGACATCACCCTCTCCAACAGCATGTGGGGCAACCGCGCGCCCCTTTTGGACCATCCGCGTGCCGGTGTGCATGCCTTGGGCGGCGGCATTGGCCAAGGGCTGGCCATGGCCATCGGGGTGGCCGTGGCCGAGCAGGTGCACCGCTTTGGCCGCAAGACCATCGCGCTGATCGGTGATGGCGGTTTCATGCTCAACGTCGGTGAACTGGCCTGTGCCGTGCAGGAGCAGGCCGAGGTGTTGCTGCTGGTGATGAACGACGGCGGTTACGGCGTGATCAAGAACATCCAGGACGACATTTACGGCAGCCGCCACTGTTATGTGGATTTGCACACCCCTGATTTTTCGCAGCTGTGCGCGTCCATGGGCGTGAAGCACGTGAAGCTTTCTGCCGCCGGGCAAACCGACCACGTGATGGCGCAGGCCTTGCAAACCCGCGGCCCGGTGATGCTGGAAGTCGACATGAAGTCCTACGGCCAATTCGCCACCAAGTTTGCCGGCCCGATCCTTAAAAAAGACTGAGCACCCATGTCGCCCGCCACCCCCATTGAAGTCACCTTGATCGGCTTTGGCGCCATTGGCAAGGCGCTGGTGGCGCGCCTGAGCGCGGGCACTCTGGTGCGCGTCACGCATGTGGTGGTACGGGCCTCGCGGCTCGCCGAAACACAAGCGCAGCTGGATGCAATGCAGCGTCCTGAAAACCTGTCGCAACCCATCTTTGCGGTCGATCAGGTGCCAGCCGGCGCCACCCTCGTGCTGGAGTGCGCCGGGCACGCGGCGCTGGGCGCCCACATCATCCCGGCTTTGCAAAGGGGTTGCACCTGCGCGGTGTTGTCCGTCGGCGCGCTGGCCGAGCCGGGTTTGCCCGAGCAGCTCGAGGCAGCGGCGCGCCACGGCAACACCCAGGTGCATGTGCTCAGCGGCGCCATTGGCGGCATCGACGCCCTGAGCGCGGCGCGCCTGGCGGGTCTTGCCGAAGTGACGTACACCGGGCGAAAACCACCGGGCGCCTGGGCTTTGCAAGGCGCACCTGCCAACCCGGCTGCGCGCTCGGCAAATGGCACGGCCGAGGTGGTCATTCTGGAATCCACAGCCCGTGAAGCCGCCCGCCTTTACCCTAAAAACGCCAACGTCGCCGCCACCGTGGCACTGGCAGGCCTGGGTCTGGATGCGACGCAGGTGCGCCTGATCGCCGACGCCCGTGTGACTGACAACGTCCACGAAATCCACGCCCGTGGCGCCTTTGGCGAAATGAAGCTTGAGATGCGCGGCAAACCTCTGGCCGACAACCCCAGGACCTCGGCCCTCACGGTGATGTCGGCGCTGCGGTTCTTGCACAACCGCGCCAGCGCCTTGACGCTTTGAGTCCCCATTGAGCCCACCATGACTTCGGCCGTCCCCACCCAACTTCAAACCCTGATCGCCGGGCGATGGCGCGACGCCTCGGGGCCGCGTTACAGCACCGAATACCCGGCCGACGGCTGCGCGGTGGCCACCCTGTACGCCGCCACACCCGACGACGTGAACGAGGCCGTGCAAGCCGCTGAACAGGCGCGCCAGCAACCCGCCTGGGCGGGGCTGTTGCCACACGAACGCGCCGGCATCCTGCACCGCATCGCCGGCGGCATTCGCGCGCGCGCCGAAGAACTGGCGCAATTGCAGCGCCTGGACAACGGCAAACCGGTGAGTGAAACCCGCGCATTGGTTGCCAGCGCGGCCGGCACCTTCCAGTTTTTCGCGGCGGCCTGTGAGACTTTTGAGGACGCGGTCACACCGCAACGCGGGCCGTATCTCTCGATGAGCCTGCACCAGCCGCTGGGTGTGGTGGGGGCCATCACGCCGTGGAACTCACCGATTGCCAGCGAAGCGCAAAAGATCGCCCCCGCGCTTGCCGCCGGTTGTGCCGTGGTGGTGAAACCGGCCGAGATCACGCCGCGCATGGCGATTGAGCTGGCGCGCATTGCCGAGGCCGCCGGCCTGCCGCCGGGCATCCTCTCGGTGGTGCCGGGCAAGGGCGCGCTGGCGGGTGATGCGCTGGTGCGCCACCCGCTGGTCAAACGCATCGCCTTCACCGGCGGCACCTCGGTGGGTTTGGGAATCGCGAAACTCGCGGCCGACAAGCTCATGCCGGTGTCGCTCGAACTGGGCGGCAAGTCGCCCACCATTGTGTGTGCCGATGCCGACCTGGACCACGCCGTGGCCGGCGTGTTGTTTGGCATTTTCAGCTCGACCGGCGAGTCGTGTATTGCCGGCTCGCGCGCCTTTGTGCACGTGAGCGTGTACGAGGCGTTCAAGCGCCGCCTGGTGGCCGGAGCCAAGGCCTTGCGGGTTGGCGACCCGGCGCTCGACACCACCCAGATGGGCCCACTGATCAGCGCCAGCCACCGCGCGGGCATCGAGCGTTATGTTCAATTGGGGCTGGACGAAGGCGGCCGGCTGCTGTGTGGTGGCACGCGGCTGTCAGGCAGCGACTATGACAAAGGTTATTTCTACCCGCCGACGATTTTTGAAGGCCTGCCCAACACCGCGCGCCTGTGCCGCGAGGAAATCTTCGGCCCGGTGCTGGCGCTGCTGCCCTTCGAGAACGAAGCCGATCTGGTCGCGCAGTGCAACGACAACGACTACGGCCTGGCCTGCGGCATCTGGAGCCGCGACTACAAAACCGCGCTGCGTTTGGGCCGCGCCATCAACACCGGCACGGTGTGGGTCAACACCTACAAGCTGTTTTCCATCAGCACACCGTTTGGCGGCACGATGCAAAGCGGCCTGGGCCGCGAGAAAGGCCGTGCGTCGATCGCCGAATACATGACGCAAAAGAGTTATTACTGGGGCCTCAACGACGCCCCCTTGCCCTGGGCCGGGCCACAGAATTTGAATTGACGAGCGCACCATGAACCACGACACCACC
>JANMMR010000134.1:0-5412 GCA_031373455.1 Rhodoferax sp. | reverse complement strand
CCAAATTGAGCGCCTTTGCCGTCAGCTCGTTCATCGTGGGTGTGGCGGGCGGTTTGTGGGGCTTTGTGCATTTGGGTTCCTGGGAGCCGGCAGCATTTTCAATCGACCGCTCTTTTCAGCTTTTATTCATTGTCATCATTGGCGGCATGGGATCCATCATGGGCGCATTCTTTGGTGCCGCCTTCATTGTGATCTTGCCGATTTTCCTGAACCAGGTGCTGCCGTTGTTTGGGCAAATCGTGGGCGTGACAATTTCAACGGCTGCCATCACCCATGCGGAATTCATGATTTTTGGTGCCTTGATCGTCTGGTTCCTGATCGTGGAGCCGCACGGCCTGGCGCGCTTGTGGAGCATTGGAAAACAAAAATTGAGGTTGTGGCCGTTTCCGCATTGAGGCCCTGCCGGAGGTGATCGGGTAAATCCCGATACGGTTGTGAGTTCGTGTTCGTTAAACCTAGGCACCTTGTGCTTTAACTTTAGGAGTCTTTTATGAAAATACGTCACCTTGCTCTGGCGGCTGCGCTGGTAGCCGTTGGCTCCTCGGCCTTTGCCCAGGCCAAAGAGCAGTTTTTCCCGTCGCTGGTGTACCGGACCGGCGCCTACGCGCCCAACGGCGTGCCATTTGCCAATGGCTTTGCCGACTACATGAAACTGGTCAACGCCAAGGGCGGCATCAACGGCGTCAAAGTGCTGGTTGAAGAGTGCGAAACCGGCTACGCCACCGACAAGGGCGTCGAGTGTTATGAACGCCTCAAAGGCAAACATGGCGGCGCCACGAGTTTCCAGCCCTTGTCCACCGGCATTACTTTCGCGCTGACCGAAAAAGCGCCCGGCGACAAAATGCCGATCTTGACCTCTGGTTATGGCCGCAGCGAGTCGGCGGACGGCGGCGTCTTCAAATGGAACTTTCCGCTGGTTGGCACCTACTGGGTGGCGGCCGACGTGCTGGTGCAGGAAATCGCCAAAAAAGAGGGCGGCCTGGACAAACTCAAGGGCAAGAAAATCTCGCTCGTGTACCACGACAGCCCTTATGGCAAAGAGCCCATCGCCCTGTTGCAGGAGCGTGCAGCGGCCCACGGTTTCGTCTTGAGCCTGTTGCCGGTCACGCACCCTGGCGTCGAGCAAAAAGCCACCTGGCTGCAGATTCGCCAAAACCGGCCCGACTACGTATTCCTGTGGGGCTGGGGCGTGATGAATTCGACCGCCATCAAGGAAGCTGTCGCCACCGGTTACCCGCGCGAGAAGATGTACGGCGTGTGGTGGTCAGGTGCTGAGCCAGACGTGAAAGACGTGGGAGCAGGCGCCAAGGGTTACAACGCCCTGACGCTGCAACACGGCGCAGAGCCAAACGCCAAGGTCACGCAAGACCTCCTCACCATGGTTCATGGCAAAGGCCAGGGAACCGGCCCGAAACCTGAAGTGGGTGAAGTGCTCTACATGCGTGGTGCCTCCGCCGCCATGTTGGCCGTGGAAGGTGTTCGCGCCGCGCAGGAGCGTTTTGGCAAGGGCAAAGTGATGACCAGTGAGCAGGCGCGTTGGGGTTATGAGAACCTTAACCTGACACAGGCCAAGCTGGACGCCCTGGGCTTCAAGGGTGTGATGCGCCCGGTGTCCACGTCTTGCCAGGACCACATGGGTTCGGCATGGGCGCGGGTTCACACCTGGGACGGCGCCAAGTGGAACTTCTCCTCCGACTGGCTGCAGGCTGACGACCAGATCATCCGCCCGATGGTCAAGGCTGCGGCAGACAAATACGCGGCCGAGAAAAAGCTGACGCGCCGCACACCAGCGGATTGTCAATCGTAGTCGGCTCTGCCGACGGCGATTGACAACCGCTTTCAGCAGTACTGACAACGCCACCCCAACCCCTCCACTGGAGGGGCGGGCGGCTCTCACGAGCCTCTATTGGAAAGCGCACTGCGTGTAGCTTTCCAATGGTTAACTCCTACACAACTATGACCGTCACCCCACCCACCACTGTTCTCAACGTCAACGGGATCGAGGTTATTTATAACCACGTGATCCTGGTGCTCAAGGGCGTCTCCCTCAACGTGCCTGACGGCAAAATCGCGGCCATTCTGGGTGGCAACGGTGCCGGCAAGACCACCACCCTGCGGGCAGTGTCGAACCTGCTCAAGGGCGAGCGGGGTGAAGTTACCAAGGGCAGCATCGAGCTGCGCGGTGAACGCATTGAAAACCTGAGCCCGGCCGATCTGGTCAACCGCGGCGTGGTGCAGGTGATGGAAGGCCGGCATTGTTTTGCCCACCTCACCATCGAAGAAAACCTGCTCACCGGCGGCTACACCCGAAAAGACAAAGCCGAGATTGCGCGCAACCTGGAGAAGGTTTACGCCTATTTCCCGCGCCTCAAAACCCGCCGCACCTCGCAGGCTGCCTATACCTCGGGTGGCGAACAGCAAATGTGCGCGATAGGCCGCGCTTTGATGACCAACCCCAGCGTGATGTTGCTCGATGAACCCTCCATGGGACTGGCGCCGCAGATTGTGGAAGAGGTGTTCGAGATCGTCAAAGACCTGAACCAGAAGGAAAAAGTCACCTTCCTGCTGGCCGAACAAAACACCAACATGGCGCTGCGTTACGCTGATTACGGCTACATCATGGAATCCGGCCGTATCGTGATGGATGGTGTTGCCAAAGACCTCGCCAACAACGAGGACGTGAAGGAGTTTTACCTTGGCATGGGCGGCTCGGAGCGTAAGTCGTTCAAGGACGGCAAGAGCTACAAGCGGCGCAAACGCTGGTTGGCCTAGATATGGCCCCCACGCTCCACCGCGTTGCGGGTCGCTGCCCCGCGCAGTCATCCTGCGCTTCGCTTGGCGTGGGGCAAATTTTTGGCTTCACCGCTCTTCGAGAACTCGGGGTGGCCCAGCGAAAAATTGCATTTAGCGTAATCATTCATGACTGATTTTTTTGACTCCCTCGAGACGCGCGACCCGGCCGCCCGTGAGGCGGCGCTGTTTGCCGCTTTGCCTGGCCAAATTGCGCATGCGCAGCAAAAATCGGTGGCATTCGCCGAGCTGCTGCAAGGCGTTGACGCGTCGCGTATCACCAGCCGCGAAGCCTTGGCGGGCCTGCCGGTCATCCGCAAGAGCGAGTTGTTTGAGCGTCAAAAAGCCTCGCGCGCAAAAGCTTCTGGCGCTGAGCCGTTTGGCGGTTTTGCCACCCAACTGCGCGGCCCTAAAATGCCGCGCATTTTTGCCTCGCCGGGCCCTGTGTACGAGCCAGACGGCGCCGCGCGAGACTATTGGCGGGCCGCCCGCGGCCTGTATGCGGCGGGGTTCCGCTCGGGCGAGCTGGTGCACAACGCCTTCAGTTACCACATGACGCCGGGCGCCTTCATCATGGAAAGTGGCGCGCACGCCATCGGTTGCACGGTGTTTCCGGCCGGTACCGGGCAGACCGAGCAGCAGCTGGAAGCCATCGCCCAGTTGCGTCCAGACGCCTATTTGGGCACGCCAAGTTTCCTGCGCATCCTGGTTGAAAAAGCACAGGAGGCGGGCAGCGACATCAGCAGCCTCAAAAAAGGCCTGGTCGGCGGCGAGGCGTTTGTGCCCTCGCTGCGCGACTGGTTTACCGAGCGCGGCCTCAACGTGTACCAGAGTTACGCCACGGCAGACATCGGCCTGATCGCCTACGAAACCACCGCCCGCCAGGGTTTGGTGCTGGATGAAGGCGTCATCGTTGAGATCGTGCGGCCCGGCACCGGTGACCCGGTTGCCGCCGGCGAAGTCGGCGAAATGGTTGTGACCACCCTCAACCCGGATTACCCGCTTGTCCGCTTCGGCACGGGCGATTTGTCGGCCATCTTGCCGGGCAACTGCCCGACCGGCCGCACCAACACCCGCATCAAGGGCTGGATGGGCCGCGCCGACCAAACCACCAAGATCCGCGGCATGTTTGTCCACCCCAAGCAGGTCGACGAAATCGTCAAGCGCTTCCCGGAAGTGGCCAAAGGCCGCCTGGTCGTGACGGGCGAAATGGCCAACGACGCGATGACGCTCAAAGTCGAAACCGCCTGCAGCGGCCCGGACGCCTTGGCGCAAAAAATTGCTGACGCCATCCGCGACGTCACCAAACTGCGCGGCGACGTGGAACTGGTGCCAGTGGGCAGCCTGCCCAACGACGGCAAGGTCATCGAAGACGCCCGCAGTTACAAATAGCAGGGGTTAGGCGGGTTCTGGGGCGGATTGGGGAGGGTTGGCCACCACTGGGTTTTTGCGTAGTCGGGCGCGGCTTCTTGCGCGTTATCCTCTTACCCGTCTATTTTCAGGAAACCCGCGATGAAAAAAATCCTCCTTGGCATCACTGCCGCAGCCTCCTTGGTGGCCAGCTTCCAGGCCCCGGCCCAAACCTTCCCCGGCAGCAAGCCCATCACCTTCGTGGTGCCATTTGCCGCTGGCGGCCCGACCGACAAAGTCGCCCGCGACCTCGCCGAAGCCATGCGCAAAGCCCTGCCGGGCAGCAACTTTGTGGTTGAAAACGTCAACGGCGCTGGCGGTACCATCGGCGCCACCAAAGTGGCCCGCGCCACCAATGACGGCCATACGCTCCTCGTCTGGCACATCGGCATGGCGGCCACCGCAGGCCTGTACCGCAAGCTCGCCTACAAGCCGCTGGAAGACTTCGAATACCTCGGCATGATCAACGAAGTGCCGATGACACTCATTGGCAAACCGCAATTGCCCGCCAACACCTACCGCGATTTTGAGAACTACATCAAGGCCAACAGCGGCAAACTCAACATCGCCCACGCTGGCCTGGGCTCCGCCTCGCACCTGTGCGGCCTGATGTGGCAAGCCGCCGTGAACGCCAAGGAAGCGATGACCACCATCCCCTTCAGCGGCACGGCCCCGGCCATGAACGCCCTGGTGGGCGGCCAGGTCGACCTGATGTGTGACCAGACCACCAACACCACCCAGCAAATCGAAGGCGGGCGCGTGAAGGCGTTTGCAGTTACCACGGCCAAACCACTGGGCAACCACAAGCTGCTCAAAGACTACCCAACCCTGCAGGAAATGGGCCTCAAGGGATTTGAGCTGACGATCTGGCACGGCATGTACGCGCCCAAAGGCACGCCTGCACCGGTGCTCAAGCAGCTTAACGACGCCCTGAAGATCGCCCTGAAAGACCCGGACTTCATCAAGAAACAAGAAGGCCTGGGCGCAATCGTCGTGACCGACCGCCGCGTTGAGCCCGCAGCCCACAAGGCGTTTGTAACGGCAGAGATCGCAAAACTGAAACCGCTGATTGAGGCCGCCGGCAAGTTCGCAGACTGAATGTTGCCCCCACGGTAAAAGTGTGACCCCCACGCTCCGCCGCTGTGCGGGTCGCTGCCCCCCGAGGGGGCTAATTTTCCTAGGGGCGGCCCGTCGGAAAATTGCCGGTATGCC
>JANMMR010000117.1:0-1633 GCA_031373455.1 Rhodoferax sp. | reverse complement strand
GCAGTGGCGCATGGCCCATGGCTACGACTTCAAGACGAATCCCGTCTTGGAGCCTTTGGACCATATTGAGTGTCGGGATGCGTTGCTTTCCTGGGAATCTTCGTCGGTTGCCTCTCAGGCCGTTGGTTCTGAGGCCGTCAGCTCCCAGGCGCGGGCGGGGCAGATGCTTGAGCCTCATACGCTGCGCTTTTTGAAATCGGCTCAATCCTCCGCCCCACCCACGCCTGGGAGCGGGGAGAAACCTTCTTCTGAGCTTGGAACGCCGGCCGGCCAAATAGCAGTGGAAGCCCAATGGCCCAAAGCCAGCGTGGTGATTGGGAATCCGCCGTTTTTGGGGGGCAGCAAGAAGCGGCGTGAATTGGGCGATTCGTATTTTGAGGCTTTGAATTCAGTCTTTGCAGGCCGAGTGCCCGGCTTTGGTGATTTGGTGTGCTACTGGTTTGCGAAAGCGTTGAAAGCGATTGAAACCAACGGCCTGGGTGCGGCCGGGCTTGTGGCGACAAACTCCATTCGCGGCGGTGCCAATCGCAAAGTGTTGGATGCTATTGCTGGCCGTAGCAACATTTTTGAAGCTTGGAGTGACGAAACCTGGGTGAATGATGGAGCAGCTGTCCGCGTCTCACTGATTTGTTTTGGGCACCAAAATACGGCTCGCCTGAACGGGTCTGAGGTTCGGTCCATCTACTCTGATTTAACCGCAGCTAACAAAGACGGCGAAAGCTCTGACCTCACGACTGCCAAGCAACTTTCTGAGGCTATGGGCACTTGCTTCATGGGCGCTTCCAAAAAAGCACCGTTTGACATTGAAGGCGATTTGGCTCGGCAATGGCTCGGCCAGCCCAATCCCCACGGGAAACCCAACGCATTGGTGCTACGCCCGCTTTGCAACGGCATTGATCTCACCCGGCGCTGGGGCGACCGTTGGATTGTGGATTTTGGTACAGCCATGATTGAGAACGACGCCGCGCTTTACGAGGCACCTTATGCATATGTGCTGTTAGCTGTAAAGCCCCTCCGCGCCAAGAACAATCGGGAAGCGTATCGAAAATTCTGGTGGCGGCATGCTGAGGCACGCCCCGGCATGCGCGTTGCTCTCGCACCGCTGCATCGCTATATCGCCACACCTGCTCTTACAAAACACCGTTCGTTTGTGTGGCTGAGCAGTGCCGTTCTCCCTGATCAGCAACTGCTTACGTTCGCCCGCGCCGACGACACCACCTTCGGCATCCTGCACAGCCGGTTCCACGAACTCTGGTCGCTGCGCATGTGTACGTGGCTGGGCGTGGGCAACGACCCGCGCTACACCCCCACCACCTGCTTCGAAACCTTCCCCTTTCCCTCCGGCCTCACACCCGCCGACACGGCGCACCAGCAGACTGAGGTGGTGCAGGGCGGGGCGTTGATTCCGGCCGGAGGTCAGGCACGGGGCAGGGCGGGGGCTGACCGGACGATGGGGCCGATTTCAAAAAGCGTAGCGTATGAGGCCCCAGCGTCCGGGCTGCCGCCGCCTGGGCCGAGCGAAGCGGCGTCTACCATCGCTGGTCAGGTGAACTCCGGCAACTTGAAACAGACCGCCACCCAAATCGCCATCGCCGCCAAACGCCTGAGCGACCTGCGCGAAGCCTGGCTCAAC
>JANMMR010000108.1:0-13107 GCA_031373455.1 Rhodoferax sp. | reverse complement strand
GTCAAATTTTCAGCAACGAAGAGCTTTATGTAAGCATAGGGCTTACCTATCTGGCCTTTGAAAGCCTTCGCCTTTCCATCATCACGCTAAAGCGATTTCAACTGGGCTCCATCCGCAATCAAATCATCATTACCATTGTTGGCAGCATTGTCATTTCATTGGTGGTGCCCTGGGCTGCCCGGGCCTGATGGACGCCTACCGCGCCGGCCACGTGAACATCTGCAACGCCGTGGGCACGGGCGTGGCCGACGACAAATCGGTCTACCCCTACGTACCCCAAATGATCGAGTTTTACCTGGGCGAAAAGCCGATCCTCAACAACGTGCAGACCTACATGTGCCGCAACCCGGAAGATTTGGCCTACACGCTGGCCAACCTCAAGGATCTGGTGGTCAAGGAAGTGCATGGCGCGGGCGGCTACGGCATGCTGGTGGGGCCAGCCGCCACCAAGGCTGAAATCGCGAATTTCCGCAAGGGGCTGCTGGCCAACCCGGCGGGGTACATCGCGCAGCCCACGCTCAGCCTCTCGAGTTGCCCGACCTTCGTGGAAAGCGGCATTGCGCCGCGCCACATCGATTTGCGTCCCTACGTGCTCAGCGGCAAAACGGTGCGCCTGGCGCCCGGCGGCCTGACCCGGGTGGCCCTGAAGGAAGGCTCGCTGGTGGTCAATTCCTCGCAGGGCGGTGGCACCAAAGACACCTGGGTGCTGGAGGCCGCCAATGTGATCAAGCCGGTGCTGAGTCAAACGCAATCCCAGAGCCAGGGCCCGGCAGACAAACTGTCTCAGGCCCAGACTCAGGGCCAGGCGCTGTCGCAGTCCGAATTGTTGTCGGAATGAACGGGAGGCACTGAGCGATGTTGTCACGAACCGCCGACCACCTGTTCTGGTTGTCCCGCTACACGGAGCGGGCCGAGAACACCGCCCGCATGCTGGACATCAACTACCAGGCGTCCTTGTTGCCGCAGTCCGAGGCCGTCACCCTGGCCGGCTGGCAGGGCTTGCTGAGCATCAGCGAGTTGATGCCCGACTACCGCGCCAAACACGGCGACGTGAACGCGCGCAACGTGATGGATTTCATGGTGAAAGACGAGAGCAACCCGTCGTCGATTTTGTCGTGCCTGAAGGCGGGCCGCGAGACCGCCCGCGCGGTGCGGGGCACCTTGACCACCGAGGTTTGGGAAACCCAGAACCAGACCTGGTTGGAAGTGCGCCGCAAAATCCAGGACGGCGAATTTGAGCGCGACCCGGGGCAGTTTTTTGACTGGGTCAAGTTCCGCTCGCACCTCTCGCGCGGGGTGACCATCGGCACCATGATGATCGATGAGTCGCTGCACTTCATGCGCCTGGGCACCTTCCTGGAGCGCGCCGACAACACCGCGCGCCTGGTGGACGGCAAGTTCCACGCGCTGCACGGCGATTTTTTCGGCACCACCAGCGAGAAGGACCAGGAATACGATTTCTACCACTGGAGCGCGATTTTGCGCAGCGTCTCCGGCTTTGAAATCTACCGCAAGGTGTACAGCGACGTGATCAAGCCCGAGCGCGTGGCGGAGCTGCTCATCTTGCGCGCCGACATGCCGCGCTCGCTGCACGCCAGCCTCAACGAGGTGGTCAACAACCTGGCGCGGCTGGGCAATGCGCAGTCAGGCGAAACGCAGCGCCGGGCCGGCAAATTGCGCGCCGACCTCAAATACGGGCGCATCGACGAAATACTTGCCACCGGCCTGCACGCCTACCTCACGCAGTTCCTGGACCAGGTCAACGACTTGGGAACCCGCATCAGCCGCGACTTCCTGATCTCCGAGCCGGGCATAAGTTGAGCATTTTGGTGGGTGTCATGGCGTATTTGCCGAATATTCGTGTAAATTAAAATTGGCTGATTTTAATGTTTAATAATTATACATTATTAATATGCATTTAATAGCATTAAATTTATATTTTTCGTGACTTAATTGCCATTAATTTCTTGATTTATTTTATATAAATAAATATTTCAAGAATTGAGGCGGCAGCAAAACCCAAATCGCACAGGTTTGACGTTTGTCAAACAAAGGCACGCTCTGTCCAGCTAAGGTGGCGCATCACACCACTGCTGGAGGAGACCCATGAAAACGTCATATGCCCAATGGCTCGTACACATCGACGCCTCGGCGCAGGCATCGGCCCGGTTGAAGTTAGCCAGTGCGCTGGCCAAAGCCGATGGCGCTGCCGTGACCGGCCTGTATGCGGCCACTTCCGCCCAAATGGGCATGGCCTACGCGCCCGAGGCCGGGCCGGAAGTCATACGGGCCCTGATCGAGCTCGATGCGCTCAACGTGGCACAGGCGCGCGCGGCGTTTGACGCGGCTCAGGCCTCTGCACCCACCCGGGCCGGCTGGGCAGAGATCAAAGATGCGCCCACGGTTTCGGCCTTTGTCCAGCAGGCTTTTTTTGCCGACCTGCTGGTGATGGGCCAGCCCGACCCGAGCCGCAAAGCGCAGCAACACGTGCCGGCCGATTTTGTCGAGAGTGTGGTGGTGGCCTGCGGCAAGCCGGCATTGGTCATTCCGTACATCGGCGTGAGCACCAACCTGGACCGTGCCGCCGTCATCGCCTGGAAACCAACCCGTGAAACCGCCCGAGCCGTCGCCGCCGCGCTGCCTCTGCTGCAACGCGCGCGGGCCGTGCATGTGGTGAGCTGGGACGCCGAGGTGTTTCCGGTTGACGGCGGACTCGACCTCGCCAGTTTCCTCAAGGCGCACGGCATTGAAGCCAGTTTCCACCCTCAAGGCAAAGAGGTTTCCGACATTGGCGAGATGCTGCTCTCGCGCGCCTACGACCTGCAGGCGGACCTGCTGGTGATGGGCTGTTACGGGCACAGCCGGGCGCGCGAATGGGTGCTGGGCGGTGTGTCGCGCACGATCCTCAGCGCCATGACTCTGCCGGTCTTGATGGCACATTGATCCCGGGCGCGCCGCCTGAGTTGGGAAGCGGGATGCAGCTTGTAGGAATTTTCCTAGGCCGCTTTCAGAATTCACTGATGGCGGGGCCGCCAGATGGCGGCGACGATGGCCGGGCATCTGGGGAATTCACCATGTCCGTCGACGTTTTGCCAAGCCGTGCCGGTTTGATCCGTGCACAGGCACGGCAGCCGCTTCAAGGCGGGGCGGCCGAGATGCCGGCAGCGCCCACCTGTTCGGCCTGCCATCTGCGCCAGCTTTGCCTGCCCTGCGGCATGACCGGCACGGAGGTCGAGCAGCTCGACAGCCTGATGTTCCGTCGCCACCGCATCCGTGCCGGGCAGACGCTTTACCGCCAGGGCGATGCCTTCAAGTTCATCTACGCGTCGCGCGGCGGCATGTTCAAGTCCGACATGGCGCTGGACGACGGGCGCGGGCAGGTCAGCGGCTTTCACATGGCGGGCGAGCAGGTCGGGCTCGATGGCGTTGCCACGGGCCGCCACGGCACTACGGCCACCGCGCTGGAAGACACCGAAGTCTGCGCCATCCCCTACGCCGGATTGGCCGGCAAGATGGCCCAAGGCGCCGGCACGCTCAATTTGCTGGGCCGCCTGATGAGCCAGCAAATTGTGCAGGAACACCTGCTGATGATGTTGCTCGGCAGCATGAGCGCAGAAGAACGGCTGGCGGCGTTTTTGCTGAACCTGGCCGCAAGGTTGAAGGCGCGGGGCTATTCGGCGAGCGAGTTTCACCTGAGGATGACACGCGCCGACATTGGCAGCCACCTGGGCATGACGATTGAAACCGTCAGCCGCACGTTTTCCGCCTTCCAGAAACAGGGCCTGCTGGACGTCGACAAGCGCCACGTGCGGATCCTCGACGCGGATGGCTTGAAGCGGTCGTTTGGCTCGCACATGCACTGAAGCCCGGGGCCGCATGAAATTCAAGGACTATTACGCAGACTTGGGCGTGGCCCGCGACGCGGACCTGAACGAGATCAAAAAGGCTTATCGCAAACTCGCGCGCCAGCACCACCCGGACATGTCCAAGGAGCCCGGCGCCGAAGCCCGCTTCAAGGATGCCGCAGAAGCCTACGCCACGCTCAAAGACCCTGATAAACGCGCCGCTTACGACCAGCTGGGCATGCGCCCGCCGGGCGAGGAGTTTGCGCCGCCGCCGCAGTGGCAGCAGGCCGAAGGGGCCGAAGGCCCGATGTTCGGCAACCTCGACGACATGGACCTGGCCGAGCTGCTGGCTTCCCTGGGGCGCGGCCGCAGCAGCGGCAAACACCCGATGGGCCCGATGGCCGGACGCGATTTTGAAACCAGCGTGCGCATCAGCCTGGAAGACGCGCACCACGGCGCCACCTTGAACCTTGAAGTGGGGGATGGCGCAAGCGGAGGTGGCGAAGGCAGCCGGACCCTGCAAGTCACGGTGCCCGCCGGCGTGGCCGAAGGGCAAAAGCTGCGCCTGCGCGGCAAGGGCGGCAAAGGGCGCCATGGCGGTGCCGATGGCGACATTTACCTTCACATCCACCTGGCGCCGCACCCGGTGTTCCGGGCCGACCGGCATGACCTGTATTTCGACCTGGTGCTGGCGCCCTGGGAAGCGGCGCTGGGCGGCGACGTGGAAGTGCCTACTCTGGACGCGCCCGTGCTGCTGACCGTGCCGCCCTTGACACGCGCCGCACGCAAGCTGCGCCTGCGCGGGCGTGGCCTGGCCAACGGCCACGGTGGCCGTGGTGACCTCTACGCGGTGGTCGTGATCGATGTACCGGCAGTGTTGACCGACGAGGAGAAAAAGCTTTACCAATCTTTGGCCAAGGTGTCGGAATTCAATCCGCGCAAGACCAGCATCAAGGAGAAAGCGCATGAACCCGCAGCCGTTTGAATGGACATTTCTGGACGCCCGTGAAACCTTCAGTTTGCTGGAGCTCTCGCAGGTCAGCGGCCTGAGCGCCTCGGAGCTCGACGAGCTGATGGACTACGGCGCCCTGGTGCCCCTTTCGGCCGGGCAGAAGCCCAATTTGTTCAGCGCCGAGTGGGTGATGCCGCTCAGGAAAGCGGGCCGGCTGCGCCACGATTTTGATCTGGACCTGTTCAGCGTGGCGATCGTTTTGGGTTACGTGAGCCGCATCGACGCACTTGAGCGTGAGGTGTGCACCTTGCAGGCGCGTTTGCCTGGCGACCACGCGCGTGGCATTTCGAGTTAAAGGGACCGGCAAACCATGTGGGACACGGTTGTCATCGGTTCCGGCATTGGCGGACTGGCTGCGGCCGCAGCACTGGCGAAATCAGATCGCCGCGTGTTGGTGCTGGAGCAACACCACGTTGCGGGCGGCCTTACCCACACATTCGAGCGCCATGGCTGGACGTTTGCGCCCGGGGTTCATTACATTGGCGGCGTCGGTCCGCAAGCCGGTGCCGACGGTCAGTTCGGCCGCCTGCTGGCGTGGCTGAGCAACGGCGAATTGAGGTTCGAGCTGTCAGCAAATCCCTATGACATCATTCACCTGCCAGACTTCGAGTTTGGCATTGAGCATCCGCAGAGTGTGTACAGCGCTGCGCTGCAGCAGCGTTTCCCGCAACAACTGGCGGCAATCGAACGCTGGTTCCTGGCCTGCAGTGACGCGCGGGGCAGCGCGCAGGCCCTGTTTGCCCTGCACAGCCTGCCGTCGTGGATCGGCTGGGGCTTGCGGCTGTGGCGCGGCGCACAAGACCACCAATGGGCGACCCGGACCTTGGGTGACGAATTGGCGAAGGTTGACGACCCCCAATTGCAGGCCGTGCTCGGTGCGCGATGGGCCGATTACGGGGCTTTGCCCGTGCAGGCCCCGTTTGCCGAACATGCCTTGGTGACCGGTTCCTACAACGCGGGCAGTTATTACCCAGTGGGTGGCCCGGCGCGTTTTGCCCAGACTCTGGTACCCGTGATCGAGGCGGCGGGAGGGGCGGTCGAACTGGGTGCGGTGGTCAAACACATCCTCACCGAGGACGGCCGTGCCTGTGGCGTTGCCTATGAACAAGGCGGCGCTTTGAAACAGGCGCGGGCGCCACAGGTGGTCTCTGCCATGGGTGTTGCCAACACCGTGGCGTGCTTGAGCCCGGAGCAGGCCCCCGAATGGCAGGCGTCCATTCGCGCCCTGGCGCCTGGCGTGTCCTGTGTGTCTTTGTTTATTGGCCTCGAAGGCGATATCGCCGCAGCCGGCGCCAGCAGCGCCAACCACTGGATCTATGAAAGCAACGATATCTCGCAGGTCTGGCGCAATCCCGCGCAAGAAGATTCGCCGAGCTTTTTTGTCTCCTTTCCATCGCAAAAAGACCCCGGCAACCCGGGAAAACCGACCGCAGAGGTTGTGGCGGTGCTTGATGCAGCGGTTTTTGCCCCCTGGCTGGCGCTGCCAGACGACAAACGTGCGCCGGATTACCTGGCACTCAAAAATCAGGTCAAGCAGCGACTGCTGGCCCAGTTTCTTCGGCATTTTCCCGGGATGGCGCCGCTGGTCCGGTTTCACGAACTGGCGACACCACTGACCCAACGACGTTTCGTGGGCGCAGTGGGTGGGTCGATGTACGGCGTCGAGATGACGAATGAACGCCTGGCAAGCCCTGCGTTGCACGTGCACACGCCGCTGCCGGGCCTGACGTTGGCCGGTCAGGACGTCACCAGTCCGGGTGTTGCCGGCGCTTTCATGGGTGGCCTCTTGGGCGCCGCCAACATCGAGCCCGCGCTGTGGGCCAAGCTTCGCGCATGACACAACCTAAGGGGGCTGCCTTGAAATCAAATCGACGTTTCAATACATTGTTCGGTGGCGGGGTCTTGGTGGCCCTGGCGCTTTCAGCTGGCGCACATGCCCAAGTCCAGGCACAGACCCAATCGCGCGGTGAACTGCTTTACGCCACCCATTGCATTGCCTGCCATACAACGGAAATCCACTGGCGCGACAAATCTTTGGTGTCCGACTGGAGCACCCTCAAGGAACAGGTGAAACGCTGGCAAGGTGTGGCCAACTTGGGATGGAGCGAAGCCGACATGCTGGAAGTCGCTCGGTACCTGAACCAGCTTCACTACCAGTTTGCCCCCGCCACGATCCCGATCGCCGCTGCTGGGCGTCCACGCGTTCAGTAGCGTGATCAGGAAAAGGGTTTGGTGACGCGAAGCTGCTGGTGCCCCGGGGCCGGAATCGAACCCGCGTCGAAGACGCCTCGTCATGGCCGCCAGCAGGCGTGCCGGTTCGGGATCAAGAACGGGGTCTGCTAACGCGAAGCTGTGGTGCCCGGGGCCGGAATCGAACCGGCACGCCTTGCGGCGCGGGATTTTGAGTCCCGTGCGTCTACCAATTCCACCACCCGGGCAGCTTGCAAACCCACAGCTTTTCCTAGCAGTTTTCCGATGGGCTTGCTGGTCAAAGCAAGGGGTGAATTATGGCACAGTGTGGGCATGACTTCTGCTTTGACCTACCCCACCATCGAAGACGCCATTGGCAAAACGCCCGTGGCGGCTTTGCAGCGCATTGGCGCTGCTGAAAACGCCCTGCGCGGCAACGTCATCCTGTGCAAACTCGAAGGCAACAACCCGGCCGGCTCGGTGAAGGACCGGCCCGCGCTGTCGATGATCGCGCGGGCGCAGGAGCGTGGCGAGATCAAACCCGGCGACACCCTCATCGAAGCCACCTCGGGCAACACCGGCATCGCGCTGGCGATGGCGGCGGCGATCAAGGGTTACCGCATGATTTTGATCATGCCCGAAGACCTCTCCATCGAACGCGTGCAGACCATGAAGGCCTACGGCGCGGAGTTGATTCTCACCCCCAAAAGCGGCGGGATGGAGTACGCACGCGACCTGGCCGACAAAATGGTGAACGAGGGCAAGGGCCGGGTGCTCGACCAGTTCGCCAGCCCGGACAACCCGCGCGCGCATTACGAGACCACCGGGCCGGAACTGTGGGAGCAGACTGGCGGGCGCATCACGCATTTTGTGAGTGCCATGGGCACCACCGGCACCATCACGGGTGTGTCGAAATTCATGAAGGAGAAGAACGCGGCGATCCGCATCATCGGCGCGCAGCCGGCGGAAGGTTCGCGCATTCCGGGCATCCGCAAGTGGCCCACCGAATACCTGCCCAAAATTTACGACCCGTCAACTGTGGACGAGCTGGTTTACGTGACGCAAAAAGACGCGGAAGAGATGGCGCGGCGCATGGCGCGCGAAGAGGGCATTTTTGGCGGCATCTCGGCCGCCGGCGCCTGCTGGGTGGCGCTGGAAGTGGCCAAACGCGTCACAGAAGCGACGATCGTGTTTGTCGTCTGTGACCGCGGCGACCGCTATCTCTCGACCGGCGTATTTCCGGCTTGAGAACACGCCTGGCGCGGGCATGAATGCTATTGAATACATAGCTAAAAAAGACCATTTCACGTGACTTAAGGGTCGATTTTGCTTATAAAATAGGGTTTTAAGACTTTGAATGCTCGATCAACCCCAAATTGGGTATGTTTGGGCTTCTTCAAGCCCGTCAAGTCATCTGGAAAACACCCCCATGTCCCAAGCTTTCAAGTTTTGCCCCAACTGTGCCGACCCGCTGGAAATGATCACCAGCCTGGAAGACGGTGGCAACGTCCAGCGCCTGCGCTGTGTGCGCTGTGGCTTCACGCACTGGAACAACCCCACGCCCGTGCTGGCGGCGGTGATCGAATACGACGGCCAGATTCTGCTGGCGCGCAACGCCGCCTGGCCGGGCAAGATGTACGCGCTCATCACCGGTTTCATGGAGGCGGGCGAGACGCCCACCGGCGGCATCGAGCGCGAGATTGCCGAGGAGACTTCGCTGACCACCCACGAGCTGAACCTGATCGGCGTTTACGACTTCCAGCGCATGAACCAGGTCATCATTGCCTACCACGCGGTGTGCAGCGGCGAGGTGAAACTCTCGCCCGAGCTGGCCGACTGGAAGCTGTATGCGCCCTCGGAGGTGAAATGCTGGCCGGCCGGCACCGGTTACGCGCTGGCCGACTGGCTCAAATCGCGCGGGCACGAGCCGCAGTTTGTCGATTGGCAGAAGCGTGCGTGAGGCTCGCTTGACCGGGCGCGGCGCCTGAAATGCTTAAAATCGACGCCAATCCCCATTTGTCGCCCGACCCAACCGGCACCCCAAGGAATTCGAATGAACATCGACGTTGAGCTTGACACCCGCGGCCTGAACTGCCCGCTGCCAATCCTGAAAGCCAAAAAGGCGCTTTCCGGCATGGAAACCGGCCAGACCCTGCGCGTGGTGGCCACCGACTCCGGCTCGGTGCGCGATTTTCAGGCCTTTGCGCGCCAGACCGGCAACGAGTTGCTGGAGCAACAAACCGCCGGTGCGGAATTCATTCACGTGTTGAAGCGGCGCTAGGCTTCCCCGAGCTGCCCTTACGCGTCCAGCCGCGCTAGCTGGTCCTTCACTTTCGCCAGCGTCGCAACAAAATCGGCCACCCGGTTTTTTGCCTGCTCCAGCACAACGGGCGGTGCTTTGGCTACAAACGCGGCATTGCCCAGGTTGTTGCTGGCCTTGCCAATTTCGGTTTCCAGCCGCGTCACTTCCTTGGTCAGGCGTATTTTTTCGGCGGCCACATCGACCTGCATGTGCAGGCACAAGCGGACCACATCGGCGCCTTGGCCCACCAGTGCCACGGGTGACGCTGCCGCAGCCGTTTGCCATTCGGCCTCGGACTCAAACACCTTGACTTCGTTGAGTTTGGCCAACGCCGCCAACACAGCGGCCGACTGGCTCATGAAGGCGGTGTCGCCCAACACGTACAGCGGCAATTTGGTGGCGGGCGACACATTCATCTCGCTGCGCAGCGTGCGGCAGGCGTCCACGACGGACTTGAGTTTGGCCACATGGGCGATGGCGGCCGGGTCAATCTTTTCGGGTTGTGCGACCGGATAACGCGCGATGCTGACGGATTCTCCGGGCAGCCCGGCGACCACCGACACTTTTTGCCACAGGCCTTCGGTGATGAAAGGAATCACCGGGTGCGCCAGCCGCAAGATAGCTTCGAGCGTGCGGATGAGCGTGCGGCGCGTGGCCCTTTTTTCAGCCTCAGAGCCGCTCTGGATCTGCACCTTGGCGATCTCCAGGTACCAGTCACAAAACTCGTTCCAGATGAAGTCGTAAATCGTGTTGGCGACGTTGTCCAGGCGGAAGTCGGCGAAACCCTGGGCGACTTCGCCTTCGACCTGCTGCAGTTTGGAGCTGATCCAGCGGTCGGCCTGGCTGAATGTCAGGTAGTTGTGGAAGGGTTGGCCCGGGGCGCATTCGGCCTTGGTGTGGTTCTCCAGGCCGCAATCAAAACCTTCACAATTCATCAGCACGAAACGCGTGGCGTTCCAGAGCTTGTTGCAGAAGTTGCGGTAACCTTCGCAGCGTTTGGTGTCGAAATTGATGTTGCGGCCCAGGCTCGCGTAACTGGCCATGGTGAAACGCAAAGCATCGGCGCCGTAGGCCGGCATGCCGTTGGGGAACTCCTTGCGCACGCGCGCGGCGACCTTGGGCGCGGTCTCGGGTTTGCGCAGGCCCACAGTGGATTTCTGCACCAGGGTCTCGATATCCACACCGTCGATCAAATCCACCGGGTCAATCACATTGCCCTCGGATTTGCTCATCTTCTTGCCTTCGGAATCGCGCACCATGCCGTGGATGTATACCGTTTTGAAGGGAACCTGGCCGGTGAAATGTGTCGTCATCATGATCATCCGGGCGACCCAGAAGAAGATGATTTCGTAACCGGTGACGAGCACGCTGGAGGGCAGGTACAGCTTGGCATCTTCTGTCTGGTTGGGCCAGCCCATTGTCGAGAACGGCACCAGGGCCGATGAATACCAGGTGTCCAGCACATCGGGGTCGCGCCGCAGCGTCTTGCCGGGTGAAATCGCGTCGGATTTGGCCTGCGCTTCGGCCTCATTGCGTGCCACGATGACATTGCCGCCTTCGTCGTACCAGGCCGGGATCTGGTGGCCCCACCAGAGCTGGCGGCTGATGCACCAGTCCTGGATGTTGTTCATCCACTGGTTGTAGGTGTTGACCCAGTTCTCGGGGACAAACTTCACCTCGCCGGATTGCACGGCGTCAATCGCCTTTTGCGCGATGGATTTCCCCGTGGGGTCGGCTTCAGATACTTTGGAAAGACCGACAAACCACTGGTCCGTGAGCATGGGCTCGACCACCTGGCCGGTACGGCCACACACCGGCACCATGCTCTTGTGCGGCACGGCCTTTTGCAGGAACCCCTGGGCTTCAAGGTCTTTGAGCACTGCCTTGCGGCAGACATACCGGTCCATGCCCTGGTAGGCTTTGGGGCCGTTGCCGTTGATCTTCGCGTCCAGCGTGAAGATGGTGATCATTGGCAAGTTGTGGCGCAGGGCGCAGGCGTAGTCGTTGAAGTCGTGCGCGCCGGTGATCTTCACGCAGCCGCTGCCGAAGGCCATGTCGACAAAGTCATCGGCAATCACCGGAATCTGGCGGTCGCACAAGGGCAGGTCGACCATCTTGCCAACCAGGTGCTTGTACCGTTCGTCGTCGGGGTGGACGGCCAGCGCGCCGTCGGCCAGCATGGTCTCGGGGCGGGTGGTGGCGATGTTCAGGCCCTTGAGGGTGCTGCCGTCATGGGCCTTTTGCGGGCCGTCTGAAAACGGGTATTCGATGTGCCACATGTGGCCATCGCGTTCCTCGCTCTCCACCTCCAGATCGCTCACCGCGCTTTGCAGCACCGGGTCCCAGTTCACCAGGCGTTTGCCACGGTAAATCAGGCCCTGCTCATACAGGCGCACAAAGGTCTCTGTGACGGTTTTGGACAGGCCCTCGTCCATCGTGAAATATTCGCGGCTCCAGTCCACACTGGCGCCCACTCGGCGCATCTGGGTGGTGATGGTGGCGCCGCTTTTCTCTTTCCACTCCCACACTTTGGCGACAAAATTCTTGCGCGCCTCAAACGGCGTGGGGCCCATGTCATGGCGGCTGATGTTTTGCGCCTGCAGCTGCCGCTCCACCACGATCTGCGTGGCGATGCCGGCGTGGTCGGTGCCCGGTATCCATGCGGTGTTGTGGCCCAGCATGCGGTGGTAACGCGTGAGGCTGTCCATGATGGTCTGGTTGAAGGCGTGGCCCATGTGCAGCGTGCCCGTGACATTGGGCGGGGGTAACTGGATGGCAAACGACGGAACACCTTCCCGGGCCTGGCTGGTGCCGCGGAAACCGGCGTTGCCGTAGCCACGGCGCTCCCATTCCGGGCCCCAATGGGCTTCCAGCGCGGCGGGTTCGAACGATTTGGAAAGGCTGGAGAGGCCGGGCTGTTGCAGGGTGTCGGTCATGGTGAGCGGCAAAAAGCGAAAACGGCATCCCGCAGGATGCCGTTGATTGAAAGGCGGGCGAACTGCCAATTTTATTCGACTTGCACCACCTTGCGTTACCTCTGCGGCGCTCTAAATAAGCGCCAGCCGAAGTCGATTCATTTTTTGCTGCCGTTTTTGGTCAGTTCGCGCCCAACCAGAGCGCCACCGGCAGCACCCGCAGCAGTGCCAACCGTGCTGCCGCCCGTCATCACCGAGCCGACCACACCGCCAACCACCGCGCCCGAAGCAATGCCTATCTCCTGCCGTGTTGGCGGAGACGAGCAGGCCACCAGGGCCAACGCCACCACCACCAGTTGCGCTGCCAAAGCGAGCGCCGACATTTTGATCACCTTCATCATTGCAAGCCCCAAAGTTGTTCAGAGCCGGAAGTGTCCCATTTTTTCCTGTATTTTCGGGTCAACAGGCTGTAAATCCTCGTAACAATGGCTGTGACAGCTAGGATTGTCATAGCAGTGGCGGTTTGCAATATTGGTCTATTTGCCCACTTGCCGTGCCGCTTCGATGCATTCAGAGAGGACATTCGCGTCGCCAATCTGGTTGGCCAGCAGCAGGATCAAGCGGGCATTGAGCAACCCGGATTGTTCGGGGCTTAAACCCAGGTGAGCGTCGATCAACTGCTCGTAAAAGCCGTCTGCATCTGTCCATTGCGCTTCGGTTTTCATGCGTTGGCTCCGGCAGCCTTCAACACCAGTTCGGTCACCTGAGCGCGCCATTTGGGGCCGCTCTGCCCGCTGCCTGCCACGTAGGCGTCTGGCCTGAGCACCACCCATTGGCGCGCCT
>JANMMR010000068.1:0-15672 GCA_031373455.1 Rhodoferax sp. | reverse complement strand
TTGTGCAGCAGGTAAACCATGGCCCACAGATGGCGGCCCTCTTCAACGTTGATCTGGAACAGGTTGCGCAGGTCGTACATGGACGGCGCGGTAAGGCCCAGGTGGCGCTGCTGTTCCACCGAAGCCGGCTCGGTGTCGCCTTGGGTCACGATGATGCGGCGCAGGTTCGCGCGGTGCTCACCGGGCACGTCCTGCCAGGCTTTTTCGCCTTTGTGGTCGCCGAAATGCACCTCGCGGTCGCTGGAACCCGGGTTCAAAAAGATACCCCAACGGTAGTCGCGCATCTTGACGTGGCCAAACTGGGCCCAGCCTTGCGGGTCCACGCTCACTGCGGTGCGCAGGTAGACCTCGTTGTCGGTGGCGCCGGTCGGGCCGACGTCGTCCCACCAGTTGATGAAATTCGGCTGCCAGCCTTCCAAAGCACGCTGCAAGGTGCGGTCTTCGCCGAGGTTGACGTTATTGGGGATTTTTTCGCTGTAGTTGATGCTGCTCATTTCGTTTCTCCTTGAAATTGATGTGGGGTCAAACGCGATTCCAATCAAATGCCGATTTCTCGCCTTTGCCATACACCTTGAGAGCGCCTTTTTCACCGACCGCATTGGGCCGCTGGAAAATCCAGTTCTGCCAGGCGGTCAAGCGGCCAAAAATGCGGGTGTGCATGTTTTCTTGCGAATTGAAACGCAGGTTGGCTTCGAGGCCGGTCAGCGCATCCGGCGACATGGCCACACGCTCTTCGATGGCGATGCGCACTTCGTCCGCGTAGTCAATGTCGTCCGGGTTGCTGGTGCACAGGCCCACGGCCATGGCGGCGTCGGCGTCGAGCTTCTGCCCGGCGACCGCGCGCACAGCGTCCAGCGCGGGCTGTTCGTTGTAGAAACGGCGGCCCAAACGGCTCTCGCCTGTGGCCATGGGGTAGACGCCAAAATTCACTTCCGCCACGGTGACGGTCGGCGATTTGGCAGCGTCATCGGGCAGGGCCAGGTGGTAAATCCGGTCGCACGCCAGGGCCAGTTCCAGGAAAGTGCCGCTGAAGCAGGAACCCGCTTCGACCAGTGCAAACAGGCTGCGCGAAGACACGTCCAGGCGGCTCAAGGTGCGACGCAGCAGACCCGTGGTTTCGCGCACCAACCAGTGGTCTTTGTGCGCCAGCAGCGTTGCGTCCATCGCCAGCACGGCGGCAGCGTCGCCCTGGGTTTTGATCAGCCAGGTGCCGATGTCCAGCTCGTTGGTGCGCATCGACAGGATCGCGTCTTCGAGTTCGCGGGCCATCGCCAGCGGGTACCAGTTGTTGCCTGCGGCTTCAATACCGGCGATATCAGCGGGCTGAGCGCCGGCGGGGGCTTTGACGGTAAACGTGGCAGTGCGTTTGGTGCGGTCGATCTCCACCGTGACGTTTGGATAACGCAAGGCGTCCGCTTCAATCGTGCGGGTCAGCGGCGCGAGGCTCACGCCCTTTGCGTTGGCCGGGCGATCGCTTTTGGCGGCCAGTTGCAAGGCACGTTCTTTGACTTTGGCGGCAAATACCGCCGGTTTGGCGATGGCGTCCACGAGGCGCCAGTCCACCGCCTTTTGGCCGCGCACACCTTCGACGCTGGTGCAGAAAATATCGGCCAGGTCATGGCGAACGTGGCGTTTGTCGGTCACTCGGGTTAAACCGCCAGTGCCCGGCAACACGCCCAGCAAGGGCACTTCGGGCAGGCTGACGGCGCTGGCGCGGTCGTCCACCAGAATGATTTCGTCGCAGGCCAGCGCCACTTCGTAGCCGCCACCGGCGCAAGCGCCATTCACAGCTGCCAGGAATTTCAGGCCCGAGTATTTGGACGAGTCTTCCAGGCCATTGCGGGTTTCGTTGGTGAATTTGCAGAAGTTGACTTTCCAGGCGTGTGAGGACACTCCCAGCATGAAAATGTTGGCGCCCGAGCAGAACACTTTTTCCTTGGCGCTGGTCAGCACCACGGTGCGCACTTCGGGGTGTTCAAAACGAATGCGGTTCAGCGCGTCGTTGAATTCAATGTCCACACCCAGGTCATAACTGTTCAGCTTGAGTTTGTAGCCGGGGCGCAGGCCGGCGTTTTCGTCGAAATCGGCAGACAGGGTGGCGACCGCGCCGTCAAAATCCAGTTTCCAGTGTTTGTAATCGGCAGGTTTAGTCAAATAGTTAACGCGCGGCGCGTTGGTGCTGGGGGATTGGATTTCGCTCATCAGATGGTCCTCTAAAAGTTTTTAAGTCCAAGGGCAGAATGGGATGGCGATGGTTCAAAACCACCATACCGGCTCAGTTCGCTTTCACAAACATGCATAATTGTGCACGTCTAGAGGTGGAGTTTAATGCACTATTTTGCATTGTCAAGCGTTTTTTAAAAAATTTGTGAGCTTTCGCGGCACAGCAATGAGGCGCCCCAAGTGAGTCACAGATTGCGCGTCTCGTTGACCAAACTCAACAATTGCCCAAAGTTTTCCTCCTGCGACTTGCCTGAGGTATCAAGTGCGAGCTCGGCCTTGCCATACATGGACGAACGGCTCACCAAAATGCGTTGCAAATCTTCCATGGCTTCGCGGTTACCCGCCATGGGCCGCAAGTCGCCCTGTTTCACGACGCGTTGCATGTGCTCGGCGGGCGAGGCCTTGAGCCAAATCGTGAGGCACTCCGAGAGCAGCAGTTTGAAGGTGCCTGCATCGGAAACGATGCCGCCCGGCGTGGCGATGACGACCTCCGCGTGGGTACGCACCACCTCCTCCAATGCGCGACGCTCATAGCGGCGGTACGCAGCCTGACCCAGCAGGCTCTGGATTTCTGCCAGGGAACATCCCGCCACGCGTTCAATTTCGCGGGTCAGCTCAACAAAAGGCACGCCCAGGTGTTCGGCCAGTTGCCGCCCCTGGCTGGATTTTCCCGCGCCGCGCAAGCCAATCAGGGCGATACGCCGATGCCGGTCTTCACGCTTGCCAGCTTCACCAAACAATTCAGAGAGCGCCAGCCGGGCACGGTTCAAATCAGCTTCAGACTTGCCCGCAAGCAGGGCCATGATCAGCATCTTTTCAGCGGAGGATTGCGAATCGTCGCTCACCAGGTCTTCGAGCGCGCAGTCCAGCGCGGCAGCCACCTGCGCCAACACCACAAGTGATGCGTTGCCGACACCCAACTCCATGTTGGCCAGATGGCGCTCCGAGACCCTGGAACTTGCCGCCAGCGCCTTGCGAGTCATGCCTTTGCGCGCGCGCATCATGCGGACGCGCTCGCCAAGTGCCGAGAGGCGCGGGTCACGCTTGCCCTTTAAAGCAAGATCCGTAGCTGCGGAAGTCAAATTCTCACCCCCAATTTTTCTGTATCCATTCCTTGCATATTCCAAAATATGCATTATAATGCCTTCAATTTGCCAAAATCGAATGCAACCATCAGTGCATTATTTTACATCTTGGTGGTTGGACACAAAAAACATCAGCAATTGAGGAGACAAACATGACCGACGTTCACGCCGAGCTGCCCCCGCAGTTCAATTTTGCCCAGCACATTCTTGGGCTCAACCAGAAGCGCGGCAATAAAGCCGCCTTTATTGACGACAGCGGCATGTTGTCTTACGCGGCCTTGGACGAAAAGGTCAAACGTTGTGCCAATGGCTTGCTCGCCCTGAACGTGCGCCGCGAAGAGCGGGTGTTGTTGTTGATGCAAGACTGCAACGACTGGCCCGTGGTTTTTCTGGGTGCCCTGTACGCGGGCGTCGTCCCGGTGGCAGTCAACACCATGCTGACCGCTGACGACTACGCTTATATGTTGGCCAACAGCCGCGCCCAGGTGGCTTTTGTTTCCGCGAATTTGCTGCCCGTGCTGGAGGCTGCCATGGCAAAAGCCCCGCATGAATTGCGCACCTTGATCATCTCGCAAGCCAGTGGCCCACAGCCTTCAGGCCAGACGTTTCCCGCCTGGCTGGCCATTCGCCCGCCGATGGAGCAGCCTGCGGCAACGGCCCCGGATGACATGGCCTTCTGGCTCTATTCTTCCGGTTCAACGGGTCGCCCCAAAGGTACCGTGCATACCCATGGCAACCTGTACTGGACGGGCGAGTTGTACGGCAAAGGCGTGTTGGGCCTGACTGAAAACGACATCACGTTTTCAGCGGCCAAATTGTTTTTTGCCTATGGTCTTGGCAATGGGCTGACCTTTCCGCTCACGGCGGGTGCCACTTCCCTGCTGATGGCAGACCGCCCCACACCGGCAGCGACCTTTCAGCGTCTCACCGAAAAAAAACCCACAATATTTTTTGGCGCCCCCACCGGCTTTGCCGGCATGTTGGCCTCCCCCGATTTGCCTGCCAAGGATAAAACCGCGCTGCGCATGGTCTCCAGCGCCGGTGAGGCGCTTCCGCGTGATTTGGGAGAGCGTTTCTCCAGCCATTTTGGTGTGGAAATCATTGACGGCATTGGCTCCACCGAGATGCTGCACGTCTACCTCTCCAACAAACCGGGCGATGTGCGTTATGGCACCACTGGCAAACCCGTCCCAGGGTACGAGATTGAACTGCGTGGTGAAGACGGCCAGGTCGTCACAGGCTCGGATGCCCTGGGCGATCTCTACATCAAAGGCCCTTCAAGCGCGCTGTTTTACTGGGCCAATCGTCCCAAAACCCGCGAAACCTTCCTGGGAGCCTGGACCAAGAGTGGCGACAAATATTTCCGCGACGCCGACGGTTATTACGTCTATGGCGGGCGCGGGGATGACATGCTCAAGATCAGCGGGCAATATGTCTCGCCGTTTGAGGTCGAATCCACCCTGCAAGCGCACAGTGACGTGCTGGAGGCGGCCGTCATTGGCGTCAACGACGACAACGGCTTGACGCGCGCCAAGGCCTTTGTGGTGCTCAAAGACGCCACGCAAGCGTCTGACGCGAAGGCAGAAGAACTCAAAGCCTTCGTCAAAGCCCGCTTGGCCCCGGTGAAATACCCGCGCCTTCTGGTTTTCGTCAAAGAATTGCCCAAAACTGCCACCGGCAAGATTCAGCGTTTTCGCCTGCGCGACGCCGAAAAGGCTTAATATTTTCCGCATTCATTCTCCGTACTCATTTGTCCAGACCCCAGCACTCCACCCACCGAAAGTCCATCATGCAAAGTTACCAAGTCGAAGCCTTTGGCAAACCCCTGGCGCAAGCCCTGCGCGAAACGCCAGCCCCCACAGGCACGCAAGTGATCGTGAATATCGGTAGTTGCGGCGTATGCCACAGCGATGTGCATTTGCACGACGGTTATTTTGACCTCGGCGGCGGCAACAAGATGGACATGACACGTGCGCTGAACCTGCCGCGCACCCTGGGCCATGAAATCGCGGGCACAGTGGTCGCGGTCGGGCCTGACGCCCAAGGCGTGAAAGTAGGCGACCGGCGCGTGGTCTATCCTTGGTTGGGCTGCGGTGTGTGTACGGTGTGCCTGGCAGGCGACGAGCAAATTTGCAACAAACCGCGCGCCTTGGGCATCCAGCAAGACGGCGGCTTCTCGGATCACGTGGTCGTGCCGCACGCCAAGTACCTGATCGACTACGGCAACTTGGCCGAAGAGCAGGCCTGCACCTACGCCTGTTCGGGCCTCACAGCCTATGGCGCGCTGAAAAAAGTCGGCATGCTGGGCAAAGACGACCCGCTCTTGATCATCGGTGCGGGTGGCGTGGGCCTCTCTGGCATTCGCCTGGCCGCGCAAATGTTTGAGCGCCCGCCCATCGTGGTGGAGTTGGACAAATCGAAATGGGACATCGCCCGCGAAGCCGGCGCGGGCACTCTGATCGACCCCAGCGCCGACGGCGCGGCGCGTGAGCTCTTCAAAGCCACAGGCGGCGGCGTGGCGGCGGCGATTGACTTCGTCGGCGCGGCATCCACCTTTGACTTTGGCTACAACGCGCTGCGCAAAGGCGGCACGCTGGTAATGGTGGGCCTGTTTGGCGGCTCAACCAGCTTTGTACCCGCCATGGTGGCCATGCGCTCGGTCAATGTGCGCGG
The DNA here is from genome assembly GCA_031373455.1 of Rhodoferax sp. Classification (GTDB taxonomy): domain Bacteria; phylum Pseudomonadota; class Gammaproteobacteria; order Burkholderiales; family Burkholderiaceae_C; genus JANYCG01. Next base: position 9,691 of record JANMMR010000068.1, on the reverse strand, counting down.
CTCCTATGTGGGCAGCCTGGCCGAGATGAACGAACTGATGGCGATTGCCCGAAGCGGCAAGTTGCCGCCTTTGCCGCTGACCTCGCAACCCTTGGCCAACGCCACCCAGGCTTTGGAAGACCTGCGCGCCGGGCGCATCCGTGGCCGCACGATTTTGAAGCCCTGAATCAACACTGTCAGCTGCATCACCTGAGGCCTCAGAACCATGAACCCTTCCGATTTCAATAAATTCTCGCCCGTCACGCTGTGGCGCGATTGGGTGGCCAAGTCTGAGCAGCAGTGGAGTGAAGCCATGTCCACCCTGATGAAAGACGAAAAAGCCGGCGCGCCCATGAATCTGCAGGTCTCGCAGATGCGCATGATGCAAAAGCAGTTTGGCGAGCTGATGCAAATGGGGCTGTCGGGGGCCAACCTGCCCTCGCGCGCTGACATCGAGGGCGTGGCCGAGCGCCTGGGCCGGGTCGAAGACGGCTTGGCCGCCGTGTCCGCCAGGCTCGCGCAACTGACCGCAGCTTTGCAGCAGCAGGGCGCGGTGGCGAAACCCGCCGCCCCCAGCCGCGACCGCAAACCACCGGCCAAATCCTCTACTGGCACTGCCCCCGCGCCAGCATTCGCCACGGGCAAGGCAGTCGCCTTGAAAAAGCGCTAGCCATGGCCCAATCCACCGTCACCGGTCTGCCGGTCAGCCCCATACAGATCGCGCTCGAACGCATGGGCTTGGCCGGCGAGGACTTTGCCGAAATGACCGGCGCGCTGGGCACCACACCCAAGCAGACCATTTACGCCCAAGGCACGCTGCGCCTGAACCACTACACGCCGCAGGCGCAAAGCCTGTACCGCGTGCCGGTGCTCATCGTCACTTCACTCGTCAACCAGCCGTACATCCTGGATCTCGTGCCCGGCCAAAGCATGGTCGAATATTTGCTCCAGCAGGGTTTTGATGTCTACATGATCGAATGGGGCAGCCCGCGCCAGGAGCACAAACACCTCACCCTGGAAGACCATGTGCTTGATCGCCTGCCGCGTTGTGTTGACGCCGTGCTGCAACACAGTGGGCAGAAAGAACTCTCGCTGGTGGGTTACTGCGTCGGCGGTCTGCTGGCGGCTTTGTACGCGGCGCTGCATCCCAATACGCCTCAAAGCGCGCCCGTGAAAAATTTCGTCGGCATCGCGACGCCGGTCAACGCCGACGGCCTGGTGTCTCTCAAAGCCTGGATGGGCAGCGATTTTGACGAAGAAGCGCTGTTGGCAGAGTTTGGCAACATCCCGGCTGATTGGGTGCAAAACACCTTGCGCGCGTTGCGCCCACTGGGCAAGGTCTCGGGCGCCATGAATCTGCTCAACAACATGGACAACCGCGACGCGGTGGTGAGTAACCTGCGCATGGGCAAATGGGAGCAGGACAACCTCCCCTTCCCCGGCGGCGTATTCCGCCAAATGGTGAACGCGTTTTTGCGGCACAACCAGTTGGTCAAAGGCAGCTGGTCTTTCAACGGCAAAAAGGCGCTTTTAGACAACCTCAAAATGCCGCTCTTGCACCTCTTGGCGCAAGAAGATCACATCACGCCCTATGCCTCGTCGCGCGATTTGGTGGCCATGGCGGGCAGCAAAGACAAACAGGAAATCATCCTCAAGGGCGGGCATGTGGGCCTGGTGGCCGGGCGCGGCGCGCAGACGCGCATGTGGCCTGCACTGGACGAGTGGTTGGCAAAACGCTCGGTTTAGGTCAAATATTTTTTTAATATATAAATTAATTAGATAAAATTCATTGCAAGTCTCGTAATTATAGAGAAATATGCTATCTATTTTTAAAATAAAATGATAATAATATATACAGTTTTTTAGATTAAATACATTTAATATAAATATGCGTTGTTATTGCGTCATGCACCACGGCCAGCCCTTGGAGCTGGTTGACAAACCGATTCCTCAACCCCAAGGCACTGAAGTGCTCGTCAAGGTCAGCGCCGCTGGCCTGTGCCATACCGATTTGCACATTTGGGAGGGTGGTTACGACCTGGGCGGCGGCAAACGCCTGAACATGGCAGACCGCGGCATCAAGCCACCCATTACCCTGAGCCACGAGATCAGCGGCACGGTGGCGTCCATCGGCCCGGACGCGCCGCAAGGTTTGGTGAAACCGGGCGCAACCTACCTCGTCCACCCATGGATCGGCTGCGGCGACTGCGCGGCCTGTCTGCGCGGTGAGGAAAACATCTGCATCAAGCCGCAGTCTTTGGGTGTGGCGCGCCCAGGCGGTTTCGCCGAATACGTGATCGTGCCGCATCCGCGTTATCTGGTGGATATTGAAGGGTTGGATGCAGCGCAAGCCGCGCCCCTGGCCTGCGCGGGTGTCACCACCTTCAGCGCGTTGCGCAAATTCGGAAAACGCCTCCAGCAAGGCCCGGTGGTCATCATTGGCGCGGGAGGCCTGGGCCTGATGGCCATTGAAGTGCTCAAAGCCATGGGCGGTCAGGGCGCGATTGTGGTGGACATTGACCCACTGAAACGCCAGGCCGCGCTGGACGCCGGCGCAAAGTTGGCCATCGACGCCAAAGCGCCTGACGCCGCGCAGCAAATCATCGCAGCCACCAACGGCGGCGCGCTGGCGGTGCTGGATTTGGTGGGAGCCACACCCACGGTGACGTTGGCCATCGCGGCCAGTGCGCGCGGCGGCCATGTGGTGATCTGCGGCCTGATGGGCGGCGACATCACGCTTTCCTTGCCGGTGATCCCGATGCGGCCCCTGAACATCCAGGGCAGTTATGTCGGCACGCTCGAAGAACTGCATGAACTCGTCGCGCTGGTGCGAAAATCCGGCATGAAGCCGATCCCCGTATCCACCCGGCCGCTGGACAATGCCAATGAAGCCCTGCAAGACCTGATCAATGGCAAGGTCATTGGCCGCACGGTTTTGATCCCCTGATCTCCAGTGCCCCCGTTATCTTGTTTCCCTGATTTCACATTTTTCACGAGCGAACGACCATGTACCCCCAACAAAGCCTCTACCTCAACGGCCAATTCGTCCACGGCGGTGGCCGCAAAACACAGGACATCGTCAATCCCGCAACCAATGCGGTGATCGGCCAGTTGCCCCACGCCACCCGTGACGACCTGGACCTGGCCCTCCATAGCGCGCAAAAGGCGTTCGAGAGCTGGCGCAAAACCTCGCCGCTGGAGCGCAGCAAGGTTTTGCGCAAAGTGGCCGAGCTGGCACGTGAACGTGCCAACGACATTGGGCGCAACATGACCCTGGACCAGGGCAAGCCGCTGGCTGAGTCGGTTCTGGAGATCAACTTTTGTGCCGAACATGCCGAGTGGCACGCTGAAGAGTGCCGCCGCATTTATGGCCGCGTGATTCCCGCCCGGCTCGACGGCGTGCGCCAGCTCGTGCTGCGCGAGCCCGTAGGCGTGGTGGCGGCGTTTTCGCCCTGGAATTTCCCCTTCAACCAGGCCATCCGCAAAGTCAGCGCCGCCATTGGCGCAGGTTGCACGGTGATCTTGAAAGGCCCGGAAGACACGCCCAGCGCTGTGGTTGCGCTGGCCCAGCTGTTCCACGACGCCGGGCTGCCAGCCGGTTGCCTGAACCTGGTGTGGGGCGTGCCGAATGAAATTTCAGACTACCTGCTCAATTCGCCCATCGTGCGAAAAATCACTTTCACCGGCTCGGTGCCTGTGGGCAAAATGTTGGCCGCCAAAGCCGCTTCGCTGATGAAACGCAGCACCATGGAGCTCGGTGGCCACGCACCCGTGATCGTCTGCGACGACGCTGACGTGGCGCGCGCCAGCACCCTGCTGGTCGCCTCCAAATTCCGCAACGCCGGACAGGTTTGCATCTCGCCCACGCGGTTTTACGTGCAAGAAGGCATTTACGACAAGTTTGTCGCCGAATTCGTCGCCAAAACCCAGGCTTTGAAAGTCGGCGACGGCCTGGCCACCGGTACCCAGATGGGGCCATTGGCGCAGGCGCGGCGCGTATCGGCCGTAGGCAGCTTTGTCGACGACGCGCAAGCGCTGGGCGCACAGGTGCTCACCGGCGGCGCGCCGATGCCGGGCGACGGCAACTTCTACGCGCCCACGGTGCTGGCCAACCTGCCCGCCAACAGCCGCCTCCTGACCGAAGAGCCCTTTGGCCCGGTGGCCGGCATGGTGCGGTTCAAAGACTTGAGCGAGGCGCTCACCCGCGCCAACAGCCTGCCCTTTGGCCTCGCCTCCTACGCCTTTACCAGCTCGAGCAAAAACGCCAACCAAATCGCCAATGGCCTGGCCGCAGGCATGGTGTCGATCAACCATATTGGCCTGGCGCTGGCCGAGACGCCCTTTGGCGGCATCCGCGACAGCGGCTACGGCAGCGAAGGCGGCGCGGAGACGTTTGACGGCTACCTCAACACCAAATTTGTGACCCAGCTCGATTGATGCGCCGGTTCAAAATGAGGCTTTGAGCCAATGGCGTTTGCACAAAACGGACGTGCGTGCGTCCATTGGAGCAGCGTCGGCAAAGGCCCGCCACTCGTGCTCTTGATGGGCTTGGGGTGCAGTTCGGCCATGTGGTTTCGGCTGGTCCCACTGCTCTGCAGGCAGTTCCGCGTGATCCTGCTGGACAACCGCGGCATGGGCCAGACCCAAATCAGCGGAAACCTGGTTCACCGCGTGACCGACATGGCCCATGACGTGGCCGCCGTGCTGGATGCGGCTGGCTGCGGCACGGCGCACGTGGCGGGTCTCTCAATGGGTGGCATGATTGCGCAGGAGTTTGCGCTCCTGCATCCGAAACGCCTGCGCAGCCTCACGCTCATGGCAACCAATTGTGGTGGCAGCAACGCCGTATTGGCGCCCTACGAAGTCTGGCGGCTTCTGTTCAACAAAGGTGGAAAAACTGCCGAGGCCGCGCTGGATCTGATGCGCCCGCATACCTACGCCAAGGGCACCCACGAGAGTGTGATCGAGGAAGACCACGTGGTGCGCCTGGCCAATTTCCCGGCCAAACGCGACTACGAAGCCCAGTTGTACGGATTGCTGGGTTGGAGCTCTTACAACCGCTTGCCGCAAATCGATTGCCCGGTTTTGGTGATGCATGGCCAGCAAGACGGTCTGATACCACCCGCCAATGGCCGACTTCTGGCTCAACGCATCACCGGAGCGCGCCTGGTGGAAATCGACCAAGCCAGCCATTGGTTGCACAGCGACCAGCCGGTCCGCGTCGCCAGTGAACTCCAGGAATTGATCCAGCGTGTCGAAAACCTGTGTGTGCAGTCCTGATCCGGGGCGAAAGAATTTGAGAGATGGATTTCCAGCGGCCCGCCGCGCGCCTCCTTGGCATCGGCAAATGACTCTCCAAAAAAGGCTATTGCGCTTCTGCCCTCGAGGAACTGGCTAACATGGCAGGTGATCCATTCGTGATCAACAAGCCGGATCGCCACACCATTTGAATCGGGGTTCAACCACATGCCAACGCACCGGGTCGCGCTGAAATCCAAGTTTTGGGGCCACTTACGCAGCGGTGTATTGCGCGTCCCCTTGATGGTTTGCGGCTGGGCCTTGCTGCACAGCGGGGCGTTTGCGGCGAACGTGCAGGTGCTGGTACAGGATGGCGCCGGCAAACCCCTGCCTGATGCCGTCGTGTTTCTCGAATCGGCCGATGCCAGCCGTGCCCGCGCGGCCGGCAAACCCCCGGCCGGTGTTGAAATTGCGCAAGTGGCCAAACAGTTTGACCCGATGGTGCTGGTGGTGCCAACTGGCACCTCGGTGCGGTTTCCGAACCGCGACACGGTCCGTCACCACGTCTACTCGTTTTCAGCGGCGAAAAATTTTGAGCTCAAGCTCTACATCGGCACACCCGCCAACCCGGTGACTTTTGACAAAACCGGCGTCGTTGTTTTGGGCTGCAACATCCACGACAACATGGTCGGCTGGGTGGTGGTGGTCGATACCCCGTATTTTGGCCGCAGCGACGCCACCGGGCGCGTTGCCGTCAACAACGTGCCCGCAGGCGCTTTCCGCCTGCGCACCTGGCACCCTGCCTTGCCAGTGGGCACGGCCGCGCTCGATCAGGCGTTTTTGGTGGAATCCGGCGACGCCGCCATCACCGTTCGCCTGAGCGGTTTGAAGCTTTGAAGCCCGCCAAGTTTGCCGCCAACTGGCGCCTGTCGGCGCGCATTGTGGCGCTCTCGCTGGGCCTGTTGCTTCTGGTGCAGGCGGCCGTGTTCAGCGTGGTTCGCGCCGGCATTGAACAAAGCGCCCGCCAGCAGATCGAACAGGAGCTGCAGGTGGGCGAGCGGGTCTGGCGGCGCTTGCTGGATCAAAACGCCCAGAAGCTCGGGCAAGGTGCCTCACTGCTGGCGGCCGATTTTGGCTTCCGCTCGGCGGTGAGTTCGGGCGACCTGGACACCATCCGTTCGGTGCTGGACAACCAGGGCGCGCGCATTGGCGCCACCTTCACTGCGCTCCTGGACAACCAGCTGGCCCTGAAAGCACTGGGTGAACGCCAGGACGACAAAACGCTGGCCCCAGTGGTCGGAAAAATTACTGCCAAGCTTAGGCAGAACCCGAACAGCAGCCAGATTGCTCTGGTGAACGAGTCGCCCTACCAGTTTGTGATGGTGCCGATCCGCGCACCCACCGTGATCGGCTGGGTGCTGATGGGCTTCCCGATCGGGCAGGCGCTGGTGGACGAAATGCGCGTGTTGTCCGACATGCACGTGGCCCTGGTCAACCCGAAGCTTCAGGGTCCTGGTCGGGTGATGGTGAGCACCTTGCCCCCAGGCCCGTTGCGCGCACTGAACGCCAGCACGAACCCGGTAACCGAATTGAACGCAGACGGCGCGCTGTTGGTCGGGCGCAGCTTTCAGCTGAATGCGGCCGATGCCGAGTTTCAGACCTTGCTGTTGCGCTCGTTTGACGAGGTTGTCGCGCCCTTTCGCCAGGCCCAGGTGGCACTGGCCTGGATCACTGCCTTGGGCGTGTTGCTGTTCGGCGTGGGCAGCATTTTTGTGGCGCGGCGCGTCACCACGCCCCTGCGCTCGCTCATCAGCGCCTCCGAAAAACTCGGCCTTGGCGACTACGAAACGCCGATGGAACACACCCAGCGCAAGGACGAAATCGGCGAACTCGCGCTGGCGTTTGACCACATGCGAGTGAGCATTGGCAAACAGCAGGCCGAAATTCGCAACCTGGCTTACTCGGACCGTTTGACGGGCTTGCCCAATCGCGCGCGTTTTCGCGAAGCGCTGCAGCAGGCCATTGCCGCGCACGGCACACTTTCTCCTGCAACGGGTGCCCAGCCAGGCAGCAAACTTGCCGTGGTGGTGCTCGACCTGGACCGCTTCAAGATCGTCAACGATGTACTGGGTTATGCCTTTGGCGACCGGGTTCTGGAAGCGGTGGGCAAACGCCTGGCCGGGCTGGAAATCGGCGCCCAGGACCTGGTTGCCCGCCTGGGCGGCAACGAATTTGCCATATTGCTGGCGCACAGCAACGCCGATGAAGCCCGCCGCGTGGCCCAGCGTGTGGCCAGCTCATTTGAAACACCGCTGGCTTTTGCCGACCAGACCATTGATTTGAGCGCGGCCATTGGCATTGCCTGCTGGCCGCTGCACGCCCGCGACGCCGACATGCTCCTGAGCCGGGCCGAAGTGGCCATGTATTCGGCCAAACGCCGCACCACCGGCATCCAGCTGTATGACGCGGCCCTCGATTCAGCCAGCAGCCAGACGCTCTCCCTGCTCAGCGAGCTGCGCCATGCGCTGGAGCACCAGGAGCTGCGCCTGTACCTGCAGCCGAAAATCACGCAGCTGCACTCCAGTCCGAACTCGGCCGAGGCCTTGCTGCGCTGGCAACACCCGACACGCGGCTTGATGCCGCCCCTGGAGTTCATCCCGTTTGCCGAGCAGACCGGCTTTGTGCGGCAATTGACGCTGTGGATCTTCAACGAAGTCGCGCGGCAGTGGCATGGCCTGCAAAGCCCGGGGCAGGTGCTGCAGATTGCCGTCAACCTCTCAACCCGTGATCTGCTGGACCTTGACTTCCCCTCGCGCCTGGACGCGGTTTTGACCCGTCACAACGTGCCGGCCGGCGGCCTGTGCCTGGAGATCACCGAAAGCGCCATCATGGACGATCCCCAGCGCGCCGAGGCCACACTCAACCGGCTGCACGAGCGCGGCTTCAAGCTCTCGATTGACGACTTCGGCACCGGGTACTCGTCGCTGGCCTACCTCAAGCGCCTGCCGGTTGACCAGCTCAAGATCGACAAATCCTTTGTGATGGCCATGGAGAAAGTGGACGGCGACGCGATGATCGTGCGCTCCACCATCGACCTGGCGCACAACCTGGGCCTGGTGGTGGTGGCAGAAGGCGTGGAAAATGCCCTGATCTACCACTCACTGAAGAAACTGGGTTGTGACGAAGCGCAGGGTTATTTCATCAGCAAACCCATGCCGATCCACCAGTTCAAGGACTGGCGCGACCAGTGGAACCAGAACCTGGACAACAACCGGCGCAATTACGGGCAATCGGTTCCCATCCCGCTGGCCTGAACGCAAAAACGCCTCAAGGCTCGATCGCCATGCCCAGCACCGGGCTGCCATCGCCAATGCGGCCCAGCGGTGTCGCGCGGCCGGTGGCGAGGTCCAGCAGGTGCAGGCGGGACCGTGGGTCCGCCACGCTGCGGGTCGCAACGAAAGCGGTGTTGTCGATGTCGCAGATATCAAACGCCACATCCAGCAGAGGCCCCAGGCCCAGGGGCCCGATGGTGCGCATTTGCCCGGTGTCTGGCGAGACAAATGGCGTCACGCCTTCTTTTGAGCCCTGCATCGCCAAAACGCCCAACGCGCGGTCGATGGTGAAGAGCGTGGTGATTTTCTCGTTTTGCTTGTTGTAGGTGTACGCGGCAGCGGTGACGTCGGGCGTGCGGGACTCGTTTGGGTCGCCGGCCGCATAACGCAGCGCGCTGTCGGTCTGCACGCCAGGGAGGTTCGGGTTGCTGTCGACCACGGCACCGGTGTCCGGGTGCATGCGCAGGTTTTGCCCGGTGTTGCTGACGATGCGCATGCGGTCCACCGCCGGGTTGAAGTCAAAGCCAAACGCGGTGCCTTGAAAAGCCACGGCAATGGGCGGCGCTTCCAGCAGTTTGAGCGCGCCGGTTGCGGTGTCGATGGTGTAGATGCGGCCCGAATTGGCCAGGGCATACAACACGCCGCGTGCGACGCGAAAATCGATGCCGATGAGCTGGTCGCCCGCAACCAGGCCCGTGACGGGTGTGCGCGCCAGTATCCTGCCCGGTTGGCCGGCATTGAACTTGACCAAGTCCATGCCAGCCGTGACTGCAAAAACTATTTCCTTGCGCGGCGGGCCTTCGGGTTCCACGCTGACGCAACCCAACAGCGCAAGCGTGACCATTGCCAGCTTCAGCAGCCTGACGGGACGGGAAAACAAAACAATCATGAGTCGCTCCTTGGCAAAATTCAAAATCTCCAACGCAGGCTCGACGTCAGGCTTTGCTCGATGCGGCCCACAGGAGAGCCGATGAGCGAACGCGCCGGGCGGTCACTTTGCACCGTCAAAAATTCTGAAACCAATGACACCGCCGGGCTGATCTTCCAGTGGTAGGCAATGGCCAAAGCTTGCCCGTCTTCGCTGTTTGGATCAATTGGAACGATATCGGAGGTACGTTCCGTGGCACTGAATTTGTCGTACC
>JANMMR010000059.1:0-2652 GCA_031373455.1 Rhodoferax sp. | reverse complement strand
CGGGTGCTGCCCGATCTGCCCGCCACGCTGGTCGAGGGCAAAGGCGCTGTCTCTTATGAGGTGGATGGTGTGCGCCAGCAAGCGATTGTGGTGTTTGCCGGCGTCGATTTGCACCTGAACCTGCACGGCCACAGTTTTGTATTTGCCGAGGCGTCGCCTTTTCCCGATGCGCGGGCGGCGCTGGACCCGCGCCGCAGCACCGCGCCGGTGGCTGGCCGCGTGACGCAGGTGCGCGTGACGCCGGGCGCTGTGGTGCAGGAGGGTGACGTGCTGGTGTGCATCGAAGCCATGAAAATGGAAATGTGGGTCGCGGCAGGCGCCTCGGGCGTGGTGGGCGCGGTGCAGGTGGCTGTGGGCGACCAGGTTGAACTCGGCGCATTGCTGGTTGAATTGCTGCACTAGATATCTTGCAGTTTGCTATATATAATATAGCATTAAATTCATATTTCACGTGACTTGAAGGCCGAAAATCCTTGAAGTTTTGCCAAAACCTCCAAACCGGGCTATTTCATACCCATATTGGGTATGATTGGACTTTGAATAGGCGCCTTGGCGTGTGTGGCCAGGGCCGAAGCCTAGGCGCAGAGCCCCCGTGCTACAATTCCATGCTTCGCGGCTGTAGCTCAGTTGGATAGAGTACTTGGCTACGAACCAAGGGGTCGTGGGTTCAATTCCTGCCAGCCGCACCATATGAATCAAGGACTTAGAGTCGAAAGGCTCTAGGTCCTTTCTTCTTTCTGGCTTTCAACATCGCTCTGGTTGCCGTTTCTCGAAACCTTGTTGGAATATCAGACCTGCGGGATTGATGGCTGAACTGACTCCGGCTGGTTGAACGGTAGGCGTGATGCTGGATTTGTTCTTGCTCAGTGCTTCACGAATTGCTACGTTATTGATAGCTGTCTGTGTAAAGAAAACGGCGACGGTCACGTATGACCCCGACAAGGCCCAACCGCAGGCGCTTACTTTGGCGACGACGAACGCGGGCTATCCATCCGCTGTGCGGAAGTAGCGCGACGATGAAAGACGCAGTTCTTGAATCTGTGCTGACCTGCCCGCACTGCGGCTTTGCCAAGCTGGAAACGATGCCGACGGATGTTTGCCAGTTCTTTTATGAGTGCGCCAACTGCAAAGCGCTGCTGCGACCCAATTCCGGTGACTGTTGCGTTTTCTGTTCGTTCGGTCCGGTGAAGTGTCCGCCGATCCAGCAGCAGGGTGCGTGCTGCGGATAGATCGGGCGTTTCAACATGCCGTAGCGTGAAGACTTGCTATCGAGTTGATCAAAATGCTGCGCTTTTGATAGCTACTTACGCAAGTTCCACTCGGGCTACAGGCTGATTTGGCATATAGACAGTGCCTCGCAAGTGTTGGTCAGTGCGCCGGTGCGCAGATATGGCCTCGGCTCGCTGGCGCATCGTGCTGGATCAGCCGTCGCCTGCGGCTCGGTCTGGATGCTGTGGTGTTCGTGGCTTTGTGGCGCACGCCCGCTAGAGCCTGATGCCTTGCAACTCCCGTGTCCACTTGCCCAGTTCTTGGTGCAGAATTTGAAACACGGTCTTGATGCGGGCAGTCTCGCGCAGATTGGGGTGGGTCAGTACCCAAAGTTCGGATGCCAAATCCGCTATGGGCTCATGCACGCGGCGCAATGAAGCCACACTGTCCCCGAGGAAGCAAGGCAACACGGCCAAACCCAGTCCATCGGCGCATGCGCGCGCGATGTTGGCGAAACCGTCGATGCGGTAACCCACCTGGTCCAGCGGAATGGTTTTCTGCAGCCATAGCAGTGAACGGTGGCGTTCTTGCGATTCACCCAGACCAATCCAATGGTGCTCAGACAAGGCGGTCGCGGTGGAGTTTTCAAGGTAATGAGCAGCCCCATACACCGTAAAAGCCAGCGGCGCAATGCGCTTGCCTATCAAATACGCGGGTGGTCGCAGCGTGGGGCGCACGGCAATATCGGCGTCGCGCTTGGACAAGTCCAGCATGTTGTTGTCGATGCCAATGTGCAGCGCAATGTGTGGATATTGGACTCGGCACAGCGCCAACACCGGGTTCAGCAGCGTCGTGGCAAAGCTGTCCGTGGTGGTGATACGCACTATGCCGCTGGGCCGCAAATCGCGCCCGGCCACTTTGAGTAACGAGCGCTCGGCCGTCTGCTCCATGGCCGCACCGGCCGCCGCCAGCTCTTCACCGGCTGGTGTTGCCACATAGCGGCCCGCAGTGCGCTCAAACAAGCGCACGCCCAGGTCTTTTTCAATTTGGGCAATGCGCCTGAACACCGTGGCGTGGTTGACATGGAGCTTGCGCGCCGCCGCCGACAGCGAGCCCGTTTGGGTGACTGCGGCGACGTAAATCAGGTCGTTGAGGTCTTTCATTTCTGTGTATTTTTGCAAATAGAGTTTGCATTTGGTTTGAATTTACTTGTTTAAATGTAGAGGTTAATCTTCAGTGTCACTACTTTTAGAAGGAAATAAACCATGAAACGCACACAGATTCACAAGACCCTGACGACGCTGCTGCTCTGTGCTGGTCTGGGTTTGGTAAGTTTCGGCAGCGCCACGGCCGCCGAGCCGATTTGGGACGGCAACAAGGTCCAGATGCAAAGTGAGAAGTTGGCTGACGGTGTTTTCGCCTACTACGCCAGCGACGCACGCG
>JANMMR010000051.1:0-3228 GCA_031373455.1 Rhodoferax sp. | reverse complement strand
GGGCCCAGCATGGCACAAGGCAAAGAGCCCAAGCCGCCGGCGTTGGAGACCGCAATCGCCATGGCACTGGTCTGCACGCCCGCCATCGGAGCCTGGATGATGGGCCACTCGGTTGCAAACATGTCGCGCAGGGATTCAGGTCGTGTCATATCAAAAATAATAGCAAACTATTTATTAAATACGTGACTTAGGTGCCGATTTAATTGAATTTTTTGCCTTTTTGGCGTCGTTTCGCCCCAAAACACTAAATAATTAACACCCATATTAATTATTGGGTAAAAGCGGTCATTTCGGCCGGTACATCTTGAAGTGTTCACCGAGCTCGAAATAATCCGCCGGGCCGCCACCGCGCAACACCGGGTGGGCTGCGGCGGTCTGGTAAATGCCGTCCTTGAGCAGGCGTTTGGCGATGTGGATGGCGACCACCTGGCCAAAGGTCATCCAGGCGTTGATGGGCTCGCCCTGCGCGTCTTGCAGGCGGATGACCTGCGTCACCTTGCATTCAAACGCCACCGGGCTTTCGCCCACACGCGGCGGCGCCACCACACGTGAAGGCACGGGCGTGAGGCCGGCGAGTTCAAACTCGTTCACCTCGGGCGGCACATGCGCGCTGGTGGCGCTCATCGCCTCGGCGTTCGGGCGGGTTACCAGGTTCCAGACAAACTCGCGGGTTTCTTCGATGTGGCGGATCGAGTCCTTGTAACTCGTGCTGCAAAACCCGACGATGGGCGGCGTGTAGTTGAAGCCGTTGAAGAAGCTGTAAGGCGCCAGGTTCACCTGGCCGGATTTGCTGCGGGTGGAGACCCAGCCAATCGGGCGCGGCCCGACGATGGCGTTGAATGGGTCGTGCGGCAGGCCGTGGCCTTCGGAGGGGAGGTAGCTGTGGATGTCGGTGTCGATCATCCAGGCATTTTGACTGAAGCGCCCCGCGCGACGATCTCATGAAGAAAAAGCGCGCCTTTGGCCAAGCGTTTGGGCCGGCGTCCACGTGCCGGTTTCATTGGCATATTGATACGTTCTGCCACCATATTGGTGAAATCCCTAGTAAATTAACGAAATAAAGTACTGTTTTTGTCCATTCGAGTACCACCATAGGCCTGCTTTGGTTCTATCGTCGCAAGGTCGGCGTTTTTGAGACTGGACGCGCCGCACACTTTTCAACCCAACAGGTTTTCAGGAGACATCCCATGAAATTGAAAGCAATTTTGAAGGCGACGCTGGCACTGACCGGCGCGTTGGCTTTGGGCGGCGCTCAGGCGGCCACCGAGCTCGTCGTGGCCACCGTGAACAACGGCCACATGATCGAGATGCAGAAGCTCACCAAGAACTTCGAAGCGGCCAACCCGGACATCAAGGTCAAGTGGGTTACGCTCGAAGAAGGCGTGCTGCGCCAGCGCGTCACCACCGACATCGCCACCAAAGGCGGCCAGTTTGACGTGATGACCATCGGCATGTACGAGACGCCAATCTGGGGCAAAAAGGGCTGGCTCACCGAGATCAAACCCGACGCGAAATACGACGCAGACGACATCCTGCCCGCCATGCGCGGCGGCCTGTCGGTCGACGGCAAGATGTACGCGGCGCCCTTCTACGGCGAAAGCTCGATGCTGATGTACCGCAAAGACCTGGCCGACAAAGCCGGCATCAAGGTGGCAGACAAACCCACCTGGGCCGAAATCAAGGAGCTGGCCTCCAAAATCCACGACCCCAAGGCTGGCGTGTACGGCATTTGCCTGCGCGGCAAACCGGGCTGGGGCGACAACATGGCCTTCCTCACCACCTTGGTCAACACCCACGGCGGCCAGTGGTTCGACATGAAGTGGAAGCCGCAGCTTGAATCGCAGCCCTGGAAAGACGCGATCAACTTCTATGTTGACCTCTTGAAAAACTACGGCCCTCCCGGTTCGGCCAACAACAGCTTCAATGAAATTCTCGCGCTCTACAACGCCGGCAAGTGCGGCATGTGGATCGACGCGACGATTGCCGCGAGTTTCATCACCGACCCTAAACAGTCCAAAGTGGCTGACAAGGTCGCCTTTGCACAGGCACCCACTGCCGTAACGCCCAAAGGCGCAAACTGGCTGTGGGCCTGGGCGCTGGCCATTCCGGCCGGCACCAAGAAAGTGGACGCGGCTCAGAAGTTCATCAACTGGTCAACCAGCAAGGAATACATCGAACTGGTCGCAAAAACCAATGGCTGGGCCAGTGTTCCCACGGGCACCCGCAAGAGCACCTACGCGAACCCCGAGTTTGTGAAGGCCGCCAAGTTTGCCGCCGCTGAGAAAGCCGCCATTGATTCGGCCAACCCCAGCGACAGCACCTTGCCCAAGTCACCTTACGTGGGCGTGCAGTTCGCTGCCATCCCCGAGTTCCAGGCGATTGGCATTGCAGTCGGCCAGCAGATGACGGCCGCCCTGGCCGGCAAAACCACGGTGGACAAAGCCCTGAAGGCGGGCCAGCAAGCCGCTGAGCGTGAAATGAAAAAAGGCGGTTATTACAAATAACTCCGTTTGAGTGACAGCGCCGCCGCTCATCGAGTGGCGGCGCTTTATCTTATGAACCGGTTCCTGCCCCGCCTCCTGCTCGCGCCTGCGGTGACCACGCTCTTCCTGTGGATGATCGTGCCGCTGGTGATGACGATCTATTTCTCGCTGATCCGCTACAACCTCATGCAGCCGGAAGTGAGCGGTTTTGCCGGGCTGGACAATTTTGAATATTTCATCACCGAGCCGTCGTTTGCAACGGCAGTGGTCAACACCTTGCTGCTGCTGGGTTGGGTGATCGTCATCACGGTCATCGGTGGCGTGGCGCTGGCGCTGCTCATCGACGAACCTTTCCCCGGGCGAGGCATCGTCCGCGTCTTGCTGATTTCTCCTTTTTTCGTCATGCCCACAGTCAATGCGTTGATGTGGAAACACATGATGATGAACCCGATCTACGGCGTGTTGTCGCAGATCTGGATGTTTTTTGGTGCAGAGCCGGTGGACTGGCTCACCGACTTTCCGCTCTCCAGCGTGATCGTGATGGTGGCCTGGCAATGGCTGCCCTTTGCCACGCTGATTTTCATCACCGCGCTGCAATCCATGAGCCGCGAGCAGCTAGAGGCCGCGCGCATGGATGGTGCCACGTATTTGCAGCAGCTGCGTTACCTGGTGTTGCCGCACCTGGGCCGCTCGATTGCCGTGGTGGTGATGATCGAGATGATTTTCCTGCTCTCGGTGTTTGCCG
>JANMMR010000026.1:0-19430 GCA_031373455.1 Rhodoferax sp. | reverse complement strand
GTCATTGGTCTAGCCAAATTTCCGCCGCAAGGAAGTGTTTCGCCCTCCTGGCAAGCCTTGGGCTTTTCCGCCGGTGACCGCTCGCACACCTTGTAGGCAAACAGAAAAAGGCTTGCTGTCAATGTTGCGCTGGATATTCGTCATTTTTCTGGCCTTGATCTTGATCAATGCCTTCAGCCCATTTTTGCGCCGCATGGGGTTTGGAAAATTGCCGGGCGACCTGCATTTCAAGCTGTTTGGCCGCGAATGGTTTTTGCCTCTCGCGACGACGTTATTGCTTAGTTTTCTTGCCAGTGCAATTACGTGGTTGATTTAACGCGGCCCAGTGGCCGCAGCGAGGCTTCCTATCGCTTATAGCGGGGCCAGAGGAATCTTGCCGGCTGCAGCGTGCGCGTTCAATTCTCTGATCAATATCGCCAGATCACGCTCCAGAAAATCCAGAGTCGCGCTGTCCAGCCGGTTCAAAGCCTGGGGAAGGATCCCAGCGAAAGGCCCAGGCGCCTTTCGCAGAACCGCAGAGCCAGCTGCCAAAACCCTGAGCTCAAGCGCCCGCCTGTCTGAACCCTTTCGCTCAGCGCTGGCCAATTCACCCCTGATCAGCGCTTTGCCAAGGTTGCTGGCGGTTGTTTGGTGGATGTCCATCGCCTGCGCCAGGCCTTTAACGCCAATCCCGGGCTGCGCCTGGATTACGCTCAGCGCCCAAAGCTGGGCACCACCAATACCAGCCGTCTTTTCAACCTGCTGGAAGTGTGTCTTGACGGCATTGAATACCTGCCGAAACTGGCGCAATACCCTTGACGCAGTTGCCCCTGCGCTTGGTTTGCGGTTCGCGGCGGCCAGCTCGGGCCGGCACGGTCGGTTTTGGTCTGTCATCAGGAATTGAGTTGGTTGAGCATTTGTTCAAGCAAGACGGCCATTTCGGATGGACTGTCTATGTAATACATCGCCAGGGATTTTGATTCGGCCGGCCCAATGCGCAAGGTCAACCAGTTATTTGGTGCTCGCGCAAAGACTGGTTCGTCGTTCACGTCATCTCCCGCAAAAAAGGCATGGGTCGCTGCGCTTTTGGCAACCAGCGACTGCAAAGCGTCAGCCTTGTTGGGGGCCTGCGCCGGTACGATGTTGACAACCATCTTGCCCGGGAAAACGTGCAGGTTGTCCAACGAATCAAACAACTCGGCAATCAAGGCAACTGCGTGTAGAGGCTGGTGGGATTGCCGGAAATGCAGCGCAATGGACTGACCCTTGTCTTCAACCTGGATACCCGCGCCAGCCAGGGCGTTCCCGGCCAGCGAAAGACGTGCACGCACGGGTTCGAGCATTTCTGCAAGAACACTTTGTCGCAAAGGGTTCTCGCCATCCTCTGCACCATGGTTGCCCACGATGAACTGTGGCTCAAACCCCAGGCGTTGGCGGACGTCTGCCACGGAACGGCCGGTAATGATGGCAATTGGCAAGTAACTGGACAGTGCCCGGAGGCGAGCAGCAACTTGCCTGGAGATGCGCGCCTGTTCGGGGCGGCTGACGATGGGCGCCAAGGTGCCGTCGAAATCAAACGCCAGCAACGGGCGCGCGAGCAGAAGTGCGCTCATGGCAGCATGCCCCTGGGGCGTAAACAGATGCTCCATGGACCGTGCTTTCGCCGGATTAGCCAGCCTGATGGCTGCGCACGCGCGCTTCGATACGCGCCCGCATCCGCCAACGGCCGGCATCGGCCAGCATCCGCCCGGCCCAGCGGAATACGTTGAATTCCTGCACCGTGCTGCGCAGGCTCGCCATGCGTTCGCGCTGTTCGGCGGCAGGCATGGTGGCGGCGCGGTGCAGGGCGTCAGCTGTTTCCTCCACGTGGTACGGGTTCACAATCAACGCCTCTGGCATTTCACGAGCAGCGCCCGCAAACCGGCTCAACACCAACACGCCATTGAGGTCGTCCCGTGCGGCGACAAACTCCTTGCACACCAGGTTCATGCCGTCGTGCAGGCTGGTAACCACACAAATGTTGGCGGCGCGGAAAAGCTCGTTTACCGCATCGTGCTCATGGTGTTGCGCCAGCAACTGAACAGGCTGGTAATTGGTGGTTCCAAAACGTTGGTTGATCCGCTCTGCCAGCCGGTGCACACGCTCGCCGAAGGTGCGGTATTCCTCAAGCGCGCTGCGCGAAGGTGCGGCGACTTGTACAAACACAAAACGCCCGATCCACGTGGGCCACTTCTCAAGCAGGCGCTCCACCGCATTGAGCCGCTCAAGTATGCCCTTGGTGTAGTCAAAACGGTCCACGCCAACGGCGAGGCATACATCGTCTGGCAAGGCCAGGCGCTTGGCGACGCGGCGGCGGCATTCCAATACCGTGTTCCAGCTGGTTGTCAGTGCAGCGCTGGGCCATTCGATGGAAATCGGATAACCCTCGACAAAGGTTTCTTTCTCCTGGTACGTGATGGTTGAATGCTCATGCTCAATGCGGGCCTCGAGGTAACGGTCAACGGTTTCGATGAAGTTTTTGCAGTGAAATCGCGTGTGAAAACCAAGAATGGTGCTGCCCAGCATGCCCTGAAGAATTTCACGCCGCCAGGGGCAAATGCCAAACGACTCCGGGTTCGGCCAGGGGATATGCCAGAAGGTCAAGATGGTGGCCTGTGGCAATTTTTCCCGGATCATGGCAGGCAAAAGCGCGAAATGGTAATCCTGCACGAGTACCACCGGGTCTTCGCTGTGCGCCTCGGCCACAACGGCATCGGCAAACCGCTGGTTGATGGCGCGGTACGCCATCCAGTCCGACTCGCGGAAAACAGGACGAACATGGGCTACGTGACACAGGGGCCACATGCCTTCGTTTGCAAAGCCGTAGTAGTAGCCCTGTTCTTCCTCGGGCGTCAGCCAGATTCGGCGCAACCAGTAAGCCGGATGCCCTGGCGGCACCGCCACGCGGTCCCCGGCCTCCACAGTCTCGCGGTCGGCGTTGCCACTGCCATGTGCGATCCAGGTGCCGGAGCAGGCCCGCATGACGGGCTCCACCGCAGTGACCAATCCGCTGGCGGGGCGTTTGACGACAACTTTGCCGTCGGCATTGCGCTCATGAATATAGGGCTCGCGGTTCGAAACCACGATCACCTGGTCACCACTGAGCTGGCTGCGCAGGAGTGCGCGCAGCCGCTCGGCGGTCCACTCGGCCTCGGGGCCCTGCGAGCGCCGGTATTCATCTTCAAGATCGCGAAGCCGAGCGCGCAGGTCGATTGCCAGCGGCGCAAGCTCGGGCTTCGGCAGCATGGGGGTCAGAATACCTTCGCCCCGCATCAACGCGCGTGCGCCGTCGATCCATCCACGCCAGCTCAACTGGGCGACTACCATCGTTATGACCGCGATCACCAAGCCCAAAAGGGTAATGAGGGCGATCAAATAACGCCGTGTGTCCTGGCTGCGCCGGTCAATGAAGCTCAGGTCGTGCACGAGCACCAACCGTCCGACGAGAACCGTTGACATGGACTCCGTGCCCGCACCCAGAGGGTTTGAAGGCGTTGATAACGCAGGCTCAGCGGATTGATTCTGATCAGCTTGCGGCGCGATCACAGGGCGGGGTGGCTGCCCGAATACATTGTGAACCCCGATGTGGACGGCCCCGCCTTCCAGAGAAAGGCGCGGCTCGGCTCGCTGCGCCAGGTCAACGGACGCTGCGCAGGTCAACGTGCGTGGAAACTGCCCGGTTCGGTAAAGGAGTTTCCCGTCCACATTGCAAAGTCCGATGGCGAACAACCGTTCGTCCTGGGCGGCGCGGTCAAACAGGGGCTGCAGTCGCGCCACCTGGTTGTTCACCAAGGCTTGCGCCACGGAATCCGAAAGCGCACTGGCCACCAGGACGCCTCGGCTGTTGAGGTCCCGGCTGAACCAGCGCAGCGTCACCTGGTCCATCAGAGGCACGGCAAGCGTGGCGGCAATCACCAGCGTAAACACCAGTGGCACCAAAAAGCGCATCTGCAGCCGCAGCGTTCTCAAGGCCATCGCGGGCTCGCTCCTGTCGTTTCCGCCAGATGGGAGAACTGGGGGTTCATGCAGTTATTATATTGGTGCAAATGTAATTAGGCGTTACGTTCTACCGCTGCAAGTCTGGTTGAATGCGGTGATGTTCCCAAACAGACAGGGCCCGCCCATGCGTACGTCCGGTTCGAAAGCGCAATCTCCCGCAAGCCTTGACCTGGCATTGCTTGGCAATTGCACGGTCAGTGCTCTGGTGGATTCACAGGCCCGCATCGTCTGGTGCTGCATGCCCCGGTTCGACAGTACGCCCGTGTTTGACGCCCTCTTGCAAAGCCGCGACGGCATCCCGCTGGATGGCGCCATGACAGTCGAACTGGAAGGAATGAATCGCACCAGTCAACGTTACGATCCCGGGACTGCCATTGTCCGCACACAGCTTTGGGATGAAAAGGGTCAAGGCATTGAAATAGTTGACTTCGCGCCCCGCTTCATCACGCGGGACCGCGTGTTTCGACCGGCCCAGTTGGTCCGGACCTTGCGGCCGCTGGCGGGCCACCCGCGTGTGCGAATTCTTGTAAAACCCCACGGCGACTGGGGAGCGGTCTCGCCGGTGGTCACGCGCGGAAGCCACCATTTGCGGTATGAATTGCCGAATTGCACCTTGCGGCTCAATACCTCTGCGCCACTGACTTACCTCATGGACGGCACGGCTTTTGAACTGACGGGTCCGGTGAGTCTGCTCTTGGGTCCAGATGAAACGCTGGCCGGCGGCATCGACGAGACAGCCCGCGAATTTGAAGAGCAAACCGCGCTGTATTGGAGGCATTGGTCGCGCCGTCTTGCCTTGCCGCTTGAATGGCAAGACGCCGTCTTGCGTGCCGCCATCACCCTCAAGCTGTGCCAATACGAAGACACCGGCGCCATTGTGGCGGCCATGACCACCAGCCTGCCCGAAGCGCCTGACAGCGGCCGCAATTGGGATTACCGCTATTGCTGGCTGCGTGATGCGTTTTTTGTGGTTCGGGCGTTGAACAGCCTGTCCGAGGTTGGCACCATGGAGCGGTACCTTCAGTGGCTGTACAACGTGGTCCGCAGCGCCCGAAATGGCCATGTGCAGCCCCTGTATGGCATAGGGCTGGAGGAGTCATTGCCGGAGTCAATCATTGCCCACGCCCAGGGCTACCGTGGCATGGGGCCGGTAAGGGTGGGCAACCAGGCCCACGAACACTTCCAGCACGACGTCTACGGCAGCATCGTGCTGGGTGCTGCACAGGCCTTTCACGACCATCGCCTGTTTCACCGGGGTGATGCGGCTGACTTCCGGGCGCTGGAGGTGATGGGTGACCACGCCTGGCGGCTGCACGACCAGCCCGACGCCGGCATCTGGGAATTGCGCACCCGGGCCCGCGTCCACACCTCATCGGCACTGATGTCATGGGCCGCCTGTGATCGCCTCAGCCGTATCGCCGATGTGTTGGCCCTGGCGCAGCGGGCTGTAGTTTGGCGGTCGCGTGCCGAAACCATCCGAGAGAAGATACTGAGGCTGGCGTGGAACCCGGGTCGGCAGGCTTTTGCCGAGAGTTTCGGTGGCTCCGATCTTGATGCCAGCGTGTTGCTGATGGGCGAGGTGGGCTTCCTGGGCCCACAAGACGCCCGCTTCATCAGTACCGTGGGGGCGCTGGAGCAGAGCCTGTGTGATGGCCATTTCATGCGGCGTTATGAAGCGCCCGATGATTTTGGTCGCCCCCAAACGGCGTTCAACGTCTGCTCCTTCTGGCGCGTGGACGCACTGGCCCGAATTGGCCAGCGGGAAAAAGCGCGCGAGTCGTTCGAAGCCTTGCTGGCACGGCGCAATCCGATGGGTTTGTTGAGCGAGGATCTTGACCCGGTCACGGGCGAGTTATGGGGCAATTTTCCGCAAACCTATTCGATGGTTGGCATCGTCAATGGCGCAGTTCGCCTGTCAGCACCCTGGGACAGTGCCGTTTAGGAACTTTCTGCGTTCAATACGGGTTGTGCGCTCGTGCGCCGCGCGCGTCTGGAAGGGGTCAATTTCAAATTAATATAGGCCATGCCTTCCCCGACCCATCCTTCCATCATTTTGCCTTCGGGTATGCGTCCAGTCGCCTGTGTGGACATCGGCGGCACCAAGGTCTCCGTGGGCGTTGCGGACGAAAAGGGCCTGCGTGGCCAATGTGTCGAGTCCACGGTGAAAACAGGGTCGAACGCGGCGCTGGCCGAGCAAATTGTGCGAATGATCGGCCAAAGTGCCGGGGCTGCCGGTTTGTCCCTCGACCTCATCGATCGGGTGGGTGTATCGTCTTGCGGCCCCTTTGTTTTGAATGGCGGGCTGGTCGAGTTGGCCGCCCCCAATATTTGCGGTGGATTGGCGGGGCCGGTGCGGGGGTTGCCCAACGACTGGCAAAGCGCTCTGCTGGAAGCACCCTTGCGACAAAGCTTTGCCCACGTCCGCGTGGAAAACGACGGTATCAGCGCGTTGGAAGCCGAGCGCCGCTGGGGTGCCTTGCAAGATGCCGGAAAACCACTTGACCATTGCGCTTACGTGACATGGAGCACGGGCATCGGGGTCGGCCTGTGCGTGGACGGTTCCGTGTTGCGCGGAAAAAATGGCAATGCGGGCCACGCCGGCCACATGTTTGTTGCGACCAACAGCGATGCCCTGTGCGGTTGTGGCAATGTGGGTGATGTGGAAGGCATGGTGGCCGGCAATGCCATCCCACGGCGATTCAAGGCCGAAGGCTACGCCGATGCGGCCGCACTTTTTTCGGCTGCGAAGTTGGGCGATGCACTGGCGCTGGAGCGGGTTAACCAGTTGTGTGATGTCATGGGGCGCATGTTGTACAACCTGATCGCCACACTTGATTTGCAGCGCGTCAGCCTGGGCGGCAGTGTCTATTGGCACCACCGCGAGTTCCTGTTGCCCCGCCTGAGCGCCTTTGTGTTTGGCAAGCTGCCCGCATTGACCTCCGGCTGTGACATCGTCAGTGCCGGTCTGGGCGAGCGTGTGGGTGACTTCGCCGCCTTGGCGCTGGTTACGAATCAACCGAATTGAGGCCGGTAGAGCGGTGTATATTGCGCGCAGGCTGAAAGGCCGCGTGTCATTTGGACCGTCTGATCAACAATGGAGATGAAAGCATGATGGAAATAATCGGAACCGTGTTTGTGGGCATCGTTGTCGGGTTCATCGCCAGGGCCATCAAGCCGGGTGACGACAAACTGGGCCTGATCATGACGGCGGTGCTCGGTATTGCCGGCTCGTTTCTCGCCAGTTACGGCGGTGCGGCTTTGGGCCTCTACAAACAAGGGGAAGCAGCGGGCTGGATCGCATCCATTGTGGGCGCCATTGTGTTGTTGGTGATCTACGGAATGGTGACCAAAAAATCATCTGGCCCCGGCGCCTGACCAAACCGCCCCGCCGGCCTTAGCCGGCAGCGGGGCCTATTTCAACAACTCCGGCGCAACCCAGCGGGGCAGCAGCAATGGCAGCTCCGGCCAGATGATGATGGCGCACAACACCAGCAGCATCGGAATCAGCATGATCAGGGTGTCCTTGAGCGCGTACCGCATGGGCACACCGGCGACCGAGCAGGAGATCATCAAGCACAGGCCATAAGGCGGCGTGACCAGGCCAAACGCCAATGACACGATGCCGATGATGGCAAATGAGACGGGGTGCAAATCCACCGAAGCGGCCAGTGGCTGCAAGGTAGTGCCCACAATGATGATGGCGGGAATCGCGTCCAGGAAACAGCCCACCACAAGGAACGCGCCGGCGATCAGGAAGCCCACACCAATCGACCCCAGCCCCCAGGTGGTGACATTGGACAACAAGGCCTTGGGGATCTGGTAATACGCGAGCAACCAGCCGAAAACCGAAGCTGTGCCCACACAAAACAGCGCCACCGAAGCCAGCCGGCCGGTGTCCACAATCGCTTGGTAGAGCTTGGGCAAATCCATCTCGCGGTAGTAGAAAATGGAGAGTAAGGCTGCGTAAATCACCGCGATGGCGGCCGACTCGGTGGCGGTGAACCAGCCCAGCAGGATGCCCCCGACGATCAGAAACGGCGTGGTCAACGCGGGTATCGACGTGATCAAAGCGCGAAACCCCTCACCCAACCCGGAGCGGGGGTACACCGGGTATCCGCGGCGTTTGGCGTAGGCATGCACCGTGCCCATTTGCGCAAGGCCAATCAGCAAGCCAGGTATCACTCCGGCCAGGTACATTGCACCAATGGAGGTGGAGATCACGCCGCCCCACACCACCATCAGGATCGAAGGCGGAATGATCACCGCCAGCACTGCTGATACCGCCGTGATGGCAATCGAGAAAGATTTGTCGTACCCTTCCTTGACCTGGGCTTCAATGAACAGCTTGCCCTGGCTTGCCGCGTCGGCCGTCGAGGAGCCTGAAATGCCGGCGAAGAACACCGACAACACCACGTTGATCTGCGCCAAACCGCCTGGAAAGTGCCCCACCAGCGCCCGTGAAAGCCGCATCAGGCGGTCCGTGATGCCGCCCGTGTTCATCAAGTTGGCCGTAAGCAGGAAAAACGGCACCGCCAGCAGGATGAAGGAGTTGTAAGCCTTGAACATCTCATTGAACAGCCCCAGCGGCGACAGGCGCGGCTCAATCATCAGGATCGGCAAAGACGCCAGCCCGAGCGCAAACGCCACCGGAACCCGCAGCGCCAGAAAGAAGAAAAAAGTGCCAAACAGGATGATGGCCGCCATGCCGGGTGAGAGCGTGGCCGACGTCATATCGCCTCCTGTGGTGCCAGATGGGCGAGCGCTTCATTGCGCTGGTACAAACCAATGTCGCGCAGAAAGGCTTCGATCAAAAACAGCACCCAGATCACGCCCGCAAACGGCCAGGCGATGAAGATCAGCCACATCGGCAGGTCGGCCAGCTCCGAGGTCTGGTTCCAGCCAAACCGGGTGAACTCGATACCCCACCAGATCATCACGCCAGAGAAAGCCAGCACGAAGAAATTCGACACCATGCGCAACAAGGCATCCTGGCGCGGGCTCAGGTTGGTCCACAAGTCCACGTCAAAATGCAGGCGCTCTCGCACCGCCACCATGGCGCCGAGCATCACCATCCAGATGAAGCAAAAGCGGCTCAGCTCTTCGGTCCAGATGTAGCGCGGAATGATCTCGGTGAACCGCGCGACGATTTGCAGCGTCACCGGTATCAGCAAGATGGCTACCGATAGAGACATGGTCCAGGTCAGCAGGCGCTGCACGGTATCCAGAAATTTGGTCATGGCAATGGGTTTGGGAAAATGCGCCTGAAAAAAATCCGGAGGCCTTGCGGCGCCCTCCGGATTCTGTGTTTGGGGTCAATCAGTTCAGCGCGGCGATCTTGGCGTAAATGCCCTCGGCGCCAATCTCCTTGGCGTAAGCCGCCATCACCGGGTCCACCAGTTTTTGCATGGCGGCACGGTCGGAGAACGCCACCTGTTTGAGTTTGCCGGCTTTCTCCAGTGCGTCGAGTTTTTTCTGGTCTTCGGACGACTCGATCTGGCGGCCGTACGCGCCAGCTTCCTTGCCGGCTTTCACGACGGCGTCCTGCAACTCCTTGGGCAATTTGACAAAGGTTTTGGAGGAGAAACAAATTGGCCGGATGGTGATGGCGTGGTTGGTCAAGTTGATGTTCGGCGCGACCTCGTTGAACTTCATGGCCTCGACACCGGCAGCCTCGTTTTCACCGGCTTCGATCACTTTGTTCTGAATGGCGTTGTAGACCTCGTTGTAGGCGATCACTTGGGGCGCCATGCCGATGGCGCTGAACGTGCGCGTCCAGATTGGGGCGCCTTGCACGCGCACCTTGAGGCCTTTGAGTTCAGCCAGGTTACGGGCAGGCTTATTGGCAAAGATGTTGCGCACGCCGCCACCGGCATAACCGATCAACATCACTTCGCCTTTTTGGGCTACTTCTTCGGCGATGGGTTTCAGCAGGTCAGCGTCGAGCACCTTGTTCCAGTGGGCCAGGTCACGGAACAGGAAAGGCGCATCAATAAAAGGCGCTGCTTTCGAGAAGGTTGACATGTGGGCTGGCGACACGATGGCGTAGTCCACCGCCTTGCCCTGGTTCATGTAGGCGAAATAGTCTTTCTCCAGGCCAAGCTCGCTGTTTTTGTGCAGTACAAAATTGACTGGCTTGCCGTAGTATTTTTTGACCAACTCCTCAAAACGCACAAGTGCGCGGTTGAAGGCGTGGTCATCGGCAAACTGCACCGCGCCGTGCAGGGTGATGGTGCCTTGGCTGCGCGCCACCGAAGTGATTCCCAGTGCGGCCGCGCCGGCTGCGAGAACATTGACCGAGCGGCGGGTCACGCCCGCTGAATTGAAGTGATGCATACAGACTCCAGGTGGGTTGGTGTGATGATATGACTATAAAACCAGAGCTCAGGATTGCACACTGCTCAGGGCTTGTCAATTCGGGCATTTGCCGAGGGCGGCAGCGCAATCAGGCGAGACACCGCCGCCACCCGCGCCGCATGCATGGCGGCTGCAATTTGCGGCCCGGCAGGCGATTTCATCGGGCCGCCTTCGAGCACCTGGCTTGCCGTGACCGCTTGCGCCGCGTCCAAGGCCGCCATCCACGGTGAGACATCCGTTCCGCTCAACAGGCGCACACATTGCAGAAGTTCTGCAAAACGGCCCGGTTTGCGGAACGCGTCGCAGCGCTCGAGAAATTTGACCTGGTCGCCAGCACTTTCCATGCCGGCGACAACGTTCGCATGTTCCCTGTCCAACAAGCTCGCCAGTTGGCTGCAGTCACCCGGAACACGGCGCAAAAAGGCAAGGTCCGGCGCGAAATGGGCCATCAGGCAGGCGAATCGCACCGCAAGTGGGGCGCCGTCGTTTGCCGCCGCGTCGAGCACTAAAAACTGCCGGTCGGCCGATTCACGCAAGGGCGGCAACAGGCGCGGCAACGCGCCGGTGCGCGCGAGCATGTCCACCATGCGCGAGGGTTGCGGCGCCATCAGGCCCTGGCTTAATTCCTGCCAGACGCGCTCCGGCACCAGCGCATCAACTTCTCCGCTGGCGACCATGTCACGCATCAACTGCAGTGTTTCGGGTGCCAGCGAAAAGCCTGCAAACCGGGCGCTGAACCTCGCCACCCGCAAAATGCGCACGGGGTCCTCGCGAAATGCCGGCGTCACGTGCCGGAGCAGCTTGTTTTGCAGGTCCGCCTGGCCACCAAAGGGGTCGATCAAAAAGTCGCCGTGGGCAGTCTTCGCGATGGCGTTGATCGTGATGTCGCGCCGCGCCAGGTCTTGCTCCAGCGTCACGTCCGGGGCTGCTTGCACCACAAAGCCGCGGTAACCCAGCGCTGTTTTGCGCTCGGTGCGGGCCAGGGCATATTCTTCCTTGCTGACCGGGTGTAGAAAAACTGGAAAGTCACGCCCGACCGGCTTGAAGCCCTGGGCCACCATTTGTGCGGGCGTGGCACCCACGACGACCCAGTCGCGGTCGTGTACGGGTAAACCCAGCAATGCATCACGCACAGCGCCACCAACCAGATAAATCTCCATGCCGTTCAGTTTAGCGACACGGCCTGTACTGAGGGTGAGTGCCTAACGCTTGAACCGGTACGGCTCGTCGAATACCACAAAATCGTGTTCGGCCAGGGCATCCTTGATCCAGGCCTGAACGCTTTCGAGCTGCGCGACGCGCTCCACATACGCGCTGACCACGGGCGGCACGGGCAATGCGTAGGTGCGGATGCGCATGCACACCGGCGCGAAATAGGCATCGGCGATGCTGAATTCGCCAAACAACATCGGACCGCCGTGTTGCGCCAGCAGCTCGCTCCACATCGCGACAATGCGCGCAAGGTCGGCGCGGGCCGCAGGCTGGTCGCGCAGGACGACGGCGCCGATGTCGGGCATGGCCGCTTCGATGTTCATCCCAAAATGACTGCGCAAAGCGCCAAAACCCGAATGCATCTCTGCGCACACGCTGCGGGCGCGGGCACGGGCCGCTTTGTCTGCCGGCCAAAGCTTTTTTTGTGGAAATGTTTCTGCCAGGTATTCGGCAATCGCCAGCGTGTCCCACACGACGAGGCCCTCATCCACCAAAACTGGCACGCGCGCGCTGGGCGTGATGGCGCCAATGGCCTGTTTGAACGCCGAGTCCGGGCCCATTTCGTCGAACTTCAGCATGACTTCGTCGAACGCGATGCCTGCCTCTTTGAGCATCACCCAGGGCCGCATCGACCACGAGGAGTAGTTTTTGTTGCCGACGAAAAGCTTGAGCATTGAAAACTCCATGCGAAAAGGGTGCAGGAGGGGTCATCGTAGCCGCCCCTCCCGTGCGATTGATGACAATTCCCGGGCGAATTGATGTTGCAGCGTTTCTAAAGCCGCGAAACCGCCCGCAAGCCCTGATAGTCGCTGTGTTGGCGGATCGGGCTCAGGTAGGTCGGCGCGATTGCCGCCACGGACGCCGCCTTGATACCGAGCGCCCGGAGCCCCGGCCTGCGCCCATCGGAGATGTTGTCCACTTTCATCGAATCCAGGTTGTCCCTGCTCATCAGCGGCTCACCGGGCAGCAGCGCCATCAAGGCAGCCTGCGCGCGGCCCAGGGCCATGGGCAAATTCAGCACAGGCCGGCCGCGGCCGTGGTTGACGCCGCTGGCCCCAGCGGCCAATTGCACCAGTTGCTTCAGCGTCATGACATCCGGCCCGCACAGCTCAAATGTTTGCCCTGCCGTTGCGGCATCCTGCAGGCATCGCACGATGGCGCTGGCCACATCTTCAACCCAGACCGGCTGAAAGCGCGTACCGGCGCCAGCCAGCGGCATGACCGGAAAAATCCGCTGGAGCTTGGCAAACAGGTTGAGAAATTTGTCTTCTGCGCCAAAAATCACGCTGGGTCGCAAGACCGTCAGATCAAGTCTGGCCGAGATCAGGATCTGCTCACCGTGCGCCTTGCTTCTTTGGTACATCGACGGCGCATCGCTGGCGGCGCCCAATGCGCTGACATGGACCACCCGCTTCACGCCAGCGGCAAGGCAGGCGCGCGCCAGCGTCTGCGGCAAGTCCACATGCGCGCGGTTGAATGCTGCCGCGGAGCCATGCAAAATCGCCACCAGATTGACGACAGCGCCATGGCCTTTCAGCAAGCGCGTGAGCGCCGCTTCGCTGTGCGCATCGGCTTGAATGACGGTCACTTGCGGCAGTACCTGCAAATGGCTGGAGTTGTTGATGCGCCGAGTGGGCACAGTGACCTGACACATCAGGCGCGCCAGTTTTTCGCACAGATGGCGGCCGACAAAACCGCTGCCACCCAGTACAAGCACTTTTTCCACGGCGGGGCTCAGGGCAGCTCGGTATTCGGCGCTGCCGCTTGAATGTCGCGCGGCCCGATGGCGCCCAGGCGCGCCTTGAGCGACTGCGACTTGCCGCTGATGATGGCGGCGTAGGTGGTGGTGTTGGCCAGCACTTTCTTCACATAGTCGCGGGTCTCGGCGAAGGGCACGTTCTCCGCCCAGATGGCCGCCTCCACCGTGGGCGCGCCGTTTTGCCCGCGCCAGCTGCGCGGCCGGCTCGGGCCGGCGTTGTAGGCGGCGGCGGCCATGGGCATGGAGCCGCCAAAGTCGTCCAGCACCAGCTTCAAGTAGCCGGTGCCGATGGCGATGTTGGTGTCGCGGTCGTTGATGTCGCCGGGTTTGAAGCCGTCGAGGCCAATTTTCTTGGCCGTCCAGCGCGCAGTGGCCGGCATCACCTGCATCAAGCCCGAGGCTCCCACATGCGAGCGCGCGTCCATGATGAAGCGGCTTTCCTGGCGGATCAGGCCGTACACGTAAGCCGGGTCAAGCTCGATTTGCCGGGCGCGCGCCACCACCGCGTCTTTGAACGGCATCGGGTAACGCTGGTCAATGTCTATGAGCGTTTTGGTGCGTTCGCTGGTGTTGATGCAGCGGTCCCACACCTGGCGTTGGCAGGCGAGGTCGGCGGCGGCGAGCAGCTCGCGGTCGTTCATGCCGCCTTTGGCGTGCAGGTTGGTGCTGTAGTTCCACTCGCGCACGCCTTCGGGGCGCAGGCCGATCTGGATCGCGTGCAACGCGCGGCTCAGGCCGGCGTTGCTGCGGGCGGCGGCCTTTTCTTCTGGGCTGAGTTCCAGCGGCTTTTCGGGTGCGGTGATGCGCTGCCCGAGTTCTTCGAGCGCCAGTTGTTCATAAAACCCGCGCCCGCTGGCAATGCCCTGCAACGCGGTTTTGCCTTCTTCCTGCTGGGCTTCGGTTCTGGCGAGTTTGATCTGCGCGCGGGCGCGCCAGTAGATCCAGGTGGCGTCTTGCAGGGCGTCGTCGCTCATCGCGCCGGTGGCGGAGAACACTTCGCGCCAGTTGGCTTTGCGCAACGCGGCGCGGATTTTCCAGCCGAGTTGGTCGTCGCTCAGGTCTTTGTTGGCGGCTTTGGAGAAAAACTCCATCGCGTCGTTGGAGAGCCGCTGTGCCGAGGATTTGCCCACCGCGCCCCAGGCCCAGGAGCGCTGCTCGGGCGAGAGGTGCACGCTCCAGTGGTTCTCCAGCACGGCTGCTGTGGCGTCGGGCTCGTTGCTGGCCATGCGGATGATCGCCAGCACCACCAGCTCGCGATTGGCGCGGGTGCCGGCCACGACGCGTTTGGCGAGGTAACGCGCCGGTGCGTCGTAGATTTCCTGCAAATTGGCGGCGGCCTCGGCCGAGACGATCTCTACCGCCGCGCGCGCCGCACGCGGGCGGTTGCTGTCCATGGCGATGCGGGCTTTGCGCCAGATGTCGGTCTCATTGAGTTTTCTGGCGGCAAAAAGCCGGCCTGCGAGGTAGGTGCAGCCGTCGTCGGCGTCGCGCTGGGCGTACCACAGTGCTTTGAGCTGCGCCACCATGGCGTCGGTGGCGAGGCCGGCCAAGGCGTTCTCGGTGGACATCGCGTGGCAGCGCACCTCCTTGTCGTCGCCCATGCGGTAATTGGGGTACTCGGCGGCGAAGTTGCTCCAGTCGCGCCGGGCGCCGGCCAGCAGCAGCCAGTCGTTGCGCAGGCGGTCTTCCTGGTAGGTGCCGGCGTAGCGGGTGAAAAAATCCTGTATCTCGGCGGGAGTGGCGCTGTCCAGGCGCAGCTTGAGATCCCAATAGGCCGCCCACGGCTCCAGCGGGTGGCCGGCAGCCTGCGGCAGCAGGGCAGCGAGGCGTTTTTTGTCGCCTTTTTTGAAGGCCTGGTTGATCTCCAGGAGGACGTCGTCTCCCCTGGTTTGGGCCGCCAAGGGCGCTGTAAAAATCAAACCCATGGCGAGGGGCATCGATGTCAAAATGGCAAAAAACCGCATAGGGAGAATTATGGACAACAGTGGCGACAAAAAGGTGATGGCGAAAAAGGAAATTCGCAAGCGGCTGATTGCTGAACGCCTGAGCCTGCCTGACCGCCTACAGCGCGCCGACAACTTACAACAAATCGTGCGCATCTGGCTGGTGGGCCGCAAAGACGCGGTGATTGGCGCCTATTGGCCGATCCACGGCGAGTTTGACCCGCTGCCCGCACTGCACCGCTGGAAGGAAGACGGCGAGCTGATCGACCAGGCCGAGCCGCGGCGCATTGGCCTGCCGGTGATGGACAAGGTGCACAAGACGTTGACCTTCCACGCCTGGTACCCCGGCTGCCCGATGCAGGAAGACGCGTTTGGCATTCCGAAGCCCAAAGACACCGAGGTGGTGGTGCCGACCTTGCTCTTCGTGCCCTGCGTGGGTTACGGCATTGGCGGCTATCGCCTCGGTTACGGCGGCGGATTTTATGACCGCACGCTGGCGCAGCTGAAACCCAAACCCTTCACCGTTGGACTGGGCTACACCTGCGGTTACGCCGAAGATTTCGAACCCGAGCCGCACGACGAACCACTGGACGCGATCCTGAACGACAACGGAGTGGTTTGGCCGGTTTGAAGGGCGATTCAATCAACCCTAATTTGGGTATTTTCTTGAGAAAAATGCGTTTATTTATGATTTTATATTAAATTTCTATTGAATAATAGTCAATATTAATACTAAATTAATAGCATATTTTTCAATTAAAACGTGACTTCATGGTTTGAGTTAATAGCATAACGATCTCAAAATAAGATATACAGAAAACCGCGTCTGCGCTCGCCCACATGCCCGCCACCTTGTTGAACCCGACCCTGAGCGCCGTTCACAAAGGTTTCCCGCACCACAGCCCGCCCTTGCCTTTGCAGGAGATTGGTCAACAGGGCTGGAACGTGTTGCGCGGCGACCTGCCGTTTCCCATCGCCGTGATCCGCCAGGAGGCGCTCGAGAACAACCTGCGCTGGATGCAAAACTATGCGCGTGGACAGGGCGTGCACCTTGCGCCACACGGCAAAACAACCCTGTCGCCGCAACTCTTTCGCCGCCAGCTCGACGCCGGCGCCTGGGGCATGACGGTTGCCAACGTCACCCAGCTGCAAACAGCCGTGGCCGGTGGCGCCACCAACTGCCTCGTCGCCAACCAGGTGTTCGCCGCGAACGACTTGGCGCAGATTGACCGCCTCAAGCGCAGCCACACCGGCCTGCGCATCGTGTTTCTGGTCGATTCGCTGGCGCAGCTCGACCTGATTGAGCAAGCGCAGCCCAGCGCCGGGGCGATGGCGCCTGGCGCGCCTTCCGCGTCCTCAGGTCCCCTCGCGCCCTTCGAAGTACTGCTGGAAATTGGCGCCGCCGGTGGCCGCACCGGTTGCCGCACACAGGCTGAGGCCCTGCAACTGGCGAGGCGCATCAAGGCCAGCCCGGCGGCGCGACTCGTCGGCATCGAGTGTTACGAAGGTTTGGGTGCCACCGGCCAGCACGCCGCCGACCAGGCTTACGCGTCTGACCTGATGCAACGCGTCACTGCCTTCGCCCAGGCGTGTGACTGCGACGGCCTGTTTGAAGCCGACGAAGTGCTGGTGAGCGCCGGCGGCTCGGGCATTTTTGACCTGGTCGCACCGCACCTGAAACCCGCCTTGAGCCAGCCCGTGCGCGGCGTCTTGCGTTCGGGCTGTTACGTCACCCACGACCAGGGCAGTTACCAGCGCCTGGTGGGCGCCGTGAACACACGGCTGGGTTGCGGCGACGGGCTGCACGCCGCGCTGGAAGTCTGGGCCGCCGTGCAGTCGCGCCCCGAGCCGGGCTTGGCGATCCTCACCGTGGGCAAACGCGACATCTCGCACGACCAATCCCTGCCCACCGTGCTGCGGCATTGCCCGCGCGGCACAGCCACGGTGCTGGATGCGCCTGCCGGGTGGAAGGTAACGGCACTGAACGACCAACACGCCTATTTGCGCAGCGAGCCCGCCAGTTTCGCGGGCCTGGCGAGCCTCGCGGTAGGCGACCTGCTGTGCTTAGGGCTCTCCCACCCCTGCACCACCTTCGACAAATGGCGCTGGATGCCGCTGGTCGATGAGCGCTACAACGTGGTCGACGCCATCGTCACCTGCTTTTAAGACAGACGCGGCCCGCGCCGCTAAACGGCCGCTAAACTTTGCCAGGAGCCACCATGCCCATCCGCACCTTTCCCGTCACCCCCACCTTTGCTGCCGAAGTGGGCGAGGTCGATTTGACCCAGCCGCTGTCGGGGCAAGACGCCGCCGACGTGAAAGCCGCGTTTGCACACTACGCGGTGCTGGTGCTCCCGGCGCAAGCCATCAGCCAGGACGACCACCTGCGTTTCGCCGCCCATTTCGGCCCGCTGGAGAATTCCATCCAGGGCACGCTGCAAGGCGAGCGGTCGCGCATCCCGATCCAGTTTGCCGACATCGCCAACATCGACGCCAACGGCAATCTCTGGAAAGCTGACAGCCGACTGCGCGGCTTCCAGATGGGCAACCGCCTGTGGCACACCGACAGCTCCTTCAAGCCGGTCACCGGCTACACCTCGATGCTGTATTGCCGCTCGATTCCGCCGATTGGCGGCCACACCGAGTTTGCCGACCTGCGCGCCGCCTACGATGCCCTGCCGCCCGCCATGAAAGAGCACCTGCAAGGCATGGTGGCTGAACACTCCTTGATCTACTCGCGCGCCAAGCTGGGCTTCACCCAGTTCACCGAAAGCGAACGCCTGGCTTTTGCGCCCGTGCGCCGCCCGCTCGTGCGGGTGATCCCGCAGTCGGGCCGCAGCACGCTCTACATGGCCTCCCATGTCGGCAAGCTCGACGGCATGGGCGATGACGAAGCCAGCCAGTTCATGAAGGACCTCACCGCCCACGCCACCCAACGCCAGTTCGTCTACACCCACCGCTGGCGTGTGGGTGACCTAGTGATGTGGGACAACCGCTGCACCATGCACCGCGGCACCGAGTTCGACGACACCCGCTGGCCACGCGACATGCAGCGCGTGACAACCTCTGACGACGCCCACGTATTCGCGGCCTACGCAAGGGCTGCGTCTCTGGCCGAACCCGCCGCAGCAACCGCCGACCTGCAACACTGAGCCAGCGATTTGGGGGCTTCACTCCGAATTCACCAGCGTCTCCGGGTCCGCCACGTCGCCACTGGTTTTGCGCGTGGCCGCCGCCAATGTTTTGAGCCATTCCCGAAACGCCTGAATTTCCGGGCGCGGCGAGCTGCGCGGCCCGGTGATGAGCCAGTAGGCCATCGGGCTGTCCATGCGCGTGTGGGGCAACACCTCGATCAAGTCGCCATGCGCCAGCGCTTCTGAGACCAGCGGCAGGCGCGCCAGCACCACGCCCTGGCCGGCCAGCGCGGCCTGCACCATCTGGTAGGCGTAGTTGAAATACAGCCAGCGCTTGGGCACCAGCTTGGTGAGCTTCTGCTCGTCAAACCAGCGCCGCCAGGTCAGCCACTCCAGGTGCGTGCGGTGCGCGTCGCCGGCCTCGATGAGGGTGTACCCGGCCAGGTCAGCGGGTTTTTTGATCGGCGCGCCGCTCTTGAGCAGCCACGGGCTGATCACCGGCGCGAGCTGCTCGCCAAACAGGCGCACGGCGTCAGCGGGCATGGCGGTGGCCGGGCCGTAGCGGATGGCGAGGTCCACATCGGCCACGTCCATGTCGACCGCCACGTCGGTGGCGTCGATGCGGATGTCGATGTCGGGGTTGTCGCGCTGGAACACCTCCATGCGCGGGATCAGCCACATTGACGCGAACGAGGCGAAGGTGGTGATCGAGACACTGCGCCGCCCCGCGCTCTGGCGGATTTGCCGCACCGCGCCGTCGATCTGCGGCAGCGCCCGCGCCACCGAGCCCAGCAGGAGCGCGCCGGCGCTGGTAAGCTCGACCGCGCGCGTGTGGCGCAAAAAAAGCGCAGCGCCCACGTCGTCTTCCAGCGCCTGGATCTGCCGGCTCACGGCCGATTGCGTGAGCGCCAGCTCTTCCGACGCGGCGCGGAAATTGAGGTGCCGTGCCACCGCTTCAAAGGCGCGCAGGTGGCCCGCCGAGACCGGCCGGCTGCGCAGATGGGTTTGGGA
>JANMMR010000640.1:0-2464 GCA_031373455.1 Rhodoferax sp. | reverse complement strand
AAGAGCTCGATGCTCAACTGCATCAATGGCGTTTACACCCCGCAAAAAGGCACCATCAGCTTTCGCGGCAAAACCTTTGATCACATGGACAGCCATGAAGTGGCCACCATGGGCATTGCGCGCACGTTTCAGAATCTGGCCCTGTTCAAGGGGATGAGCGTGATTGACAACCTCATGACCGGGCGCAACCTGCGCATCAAAAGCAGCCTCCTGAGCCAGGCTTTCCGCAACCCGTTTGGAATTGGCGGCGCGGAGAAGGAAGAAGTCAAACACCGCGAGTTTGTCGAACACATCATCGACTTCCTGGAAATCCAGGCCTTTCGCAAAACACCGGTCGGGCAATTGCCTTACGGTTTGCAAAAGCGCGTGGACTTGGGGCGCGCCTTGTCCATGGAGCCGCAGGTGCTGCTGCTGGATGAACCCATGGCCGGCATGAACCTCGAAGAAAAACAGGACATGTGCCGTTTCGTGCTGGATATCAATGACGAATTTGGCACGACGGTGGTTTTGATCGAACACGACATGGGCGTGGTGATGGACATCTCCGACCGCGTGGTGGTGCTCGACTACGGCAAAAAAATTGGCGACGGCACGCCCGATGCCGTGCGCGCCAACCCTGACGTGATTGCCGCGTATCTCGGCACCTCCCACTGAACACAGGATTCAAGAATGGCGTTCTTTTTAGAGACTTTGCTCGGCGGCCTGATGGCCGGCATGTTGTATTCGCTGGTGGCGTTGGGGTTTGTGTTGATCTTCAAAGCCTCGGGCGTCTTCAATTTTGCGCAAGGCGCAATGGTGTTGTTTGCCGCATTGGCCATGGCGCGGTTTGCCGAGTGGTTCCCCAAATACTTTGGCATCAGTTCACTGCTGCTGGCCAACGTGCTGGCCTTTGTCGCGGCGGGAGTCTTGATGTTTTTCGTGGCCTGGCTGATTGAAAAACTTGTGCTTCGCCACTTGGTCAATCAGGAGGGCACTACCTTGTTGATGGCCACCTTGGGCATCAGCTATTTCCTGGACGGTTTTGGCCAGACCATTTTTGGCAGCGACATCTACAAGATCGACATTGGCATGCCCAAAGAGCCGATCATGGCTTTTGAGGGCTTGTTTCAAGGTGGCATCCTGATCAACAAGGAAGACCTTTATGCGGCGTTGATCGCGGCGGTGCTGGTCGGCGCCCTGAGTGTGTTCTTCCAGAAAACCGCCACGGGCCGGGCGCTACGTGCTGTGGCTGACGACCACCAGGCCGCGCAAAGCATCGGCATTCCGCTGAACCGCATCTGGGTGGTCGTCTGGTGCGTGGCAGGCATCACCGCCTTGGTGGCCGGCATGATCTGGGGCTCCAAGCTGGGTGTGCAGTTTTCACTGACTGCGGTTGCCTTGCGCGCGCTGCCCGTGATCATCCTGGGTGGCCTCACCTCCGTGCCCGGCGCGATCATTGGCGGGCTGATCATCGGTGTGGGCGAAAAACTCTCCGAAGTCTATCTGGGCCCCTATGTTGGCGGTGGCATTGAAATCTGGTTTGCCTACGTGTTGGCGTTGGTGTTCCTGATGTTCCGGCCGCAGGGGCTGTTTGGCGAGAAGATCATCGATCGCGTCTGAAGGCAATTTGGGAATATATGTTTTACAGAGAAAACGGCCAGTTCAAGACCACCTACAGCAAAGACCAGCAGATCTTTCCGATCCTGCAGGACAAGTTGGCCATCCTCGCGCTGGTGGCTTTTGCCTTTCTGGCCGTGCCGGCCTTGGTGGACGAATACACCTTCCGCGCCATCCTGATCCCGTTCCTGATCCTCTCGCTGGCTGCCATCGGCGTGAACGTGCTGGTTGGTTATTGCGGGCAGATTTCGCTGGGTTCCGGCGGTTTCATGGCCGTAGGCGCCTACGCGGCCTACAACATGTATGTTCGGCTTGACGGCACACCCCTGATCGTCGCATTGCTGGTGGGCGGCTTTTTTGCCACGCTGGTGGGCATCTTTTTCGGCATTCCCAGTTTGCGGGTCAAGGGTTTGTACCTGGCTGTGGCCACGTTGGCGGCGCAGTTCTTCTGCGACTGGGCGTTCTTGCGGGTCAACTGGTTCACCAACAATTCATCGTCGGGCTCGGTCTCGGTTTCCAACTTGCAGGTGTTTGGCCTGCCGGTTGAAACACCCGTCCAGAAATACCTTTTTTGCCTCGCGGTGCTGGTCGTTTTCGCATTGCTGGCCAAAAACCTGGTGCGCAGCGCTATCGGCCGGGAATGGATGGCGATCCGCGACATGGACGTGGCCGCTGCGGTGATCGGCATCCGGCCGATGTACGCCAAATTGAGCGCCTTTGCGGTCAGTTCCTTTATCGTCGGTGTGGCGGGCGGGTTGTGGGGCTTTGTGCACCTGGGCTCCTGGGAGCCAGCGGCGTTTTCGATTGACCGCTCATTCCAGCTGCGGTTTATCGTCATCATTGGCGGCATGGGATCCATCATGGGGGC
>JANMMR010000575.1:0-6458 GCA_031373455.1 Rhodoferax sp. | reverse complement strand
GTCCATTGCGCTTCGGTTTTCATGCGTTGGCTCCGGCAGCCTTCAACACCAGTTCGGTCACCTGAGCGCGCCATTTGGGGCCGCTCTGCCCGCTGCCTGCCACGTAGGCGTCTGGCCTGAGCACCACCCATTGGCGCGCCTGCGCCTGCGTCGCCAAGCGCAGGTGGCCCTTGAGGTCGTACACATGCTCGAGCGCAAGCCCTGGGCTGGCGTGTTGCCCGTCTGGCCCCAGCACCTGCACAACCCGCATGGGCAGCCGCAGCGCCAGCTCCCGCAAGCGCGGCAAGTCCATGGGCGGAATGCGCCCAAACACCAGCAGCAAAAGCCGGCCGTCGCACCAGCGCAGCAGCTCATTCAGGGTGCGCGCCTGCGTGCCGCCAGCATCCAGCCAGATCGTCACGTTTTGCGCCGAGAAGCCGCCCGATCCGGCGCAGGCGCTGGAACGCGTGTAGGTATTGGCGACGGCCATGCGGCCGGTGTTGATGAGAGGCCGCGCAAACGGGAACTGTTTGGCCAGGCTGATGGCGGCGCTGCGCAAGGTGCGCTCCATGCCTTCGGGCGCCCGTAGAAAACGCGCGGTGCGGTTGGTGACGTGCACGTTCTCCTGCGCCGCCTCCAGCCGCTCCTCGTTGTAGGTCTCGAGCAATTGCGCGGGCGCCTGCTTGCGCAGCACGGCAACGAGTTTCCAGGCCAGGTTGTCGGCATCACTCACGCCGGTATTGCCGCCGCGCGCGCCAAACGGGCTGACCACCTTGGCCGTGTCACCGATGAAAAAAACGCGGCCCACGCGCAGGCGGTCAAGGCATACACTGCGGTAGGCGTAGGGCCCTACCCATACGATCTCAACCTGCACGTCGGCGCCAAACTGCCGCTGCAGGCGTGCCCGCACCACGTCTTCGCGGCTCACGTAGGCCGGGTCTGCATTGGGGGCCATCTGGTAGTCGATGCGCCAGACCTCGTCGGCCATCTTGTGTTGCCAGACGGCGCGGTTGTCGTTGAAAGGCGCCTCGATCCAGGTGTGGCGCTCGACCGGCGGGTGTTTGGGGAAACGCACATCGGCGATGCACCAGCGGTCGTCGCCCTTGGTGGTTTGCAGGCTCGCGCCCACCCAGGCATGGAAAGGGCTGTGCGAGCCGGTGGCGTCGATCACGTGCTCGGCCTCGATCTGGTAGCGTCCTTCGGGTGTCTCGACGGTGAGCGTTGCAAACGCATCGGTCTGCGCGAAGGCTGTGACGCGCGACTGCCAGCGCAGGTCAACATGGCCCAGCGCCATCGTGCGTTCAACCAGAAAACCCTCGATGTAAAACTGCTGGATGTTGATGAAGGGCGGCTGCGCCGAGAGATTGTTGAGGCCCTGGCGGCTCAGGTCGAAGGAATACACCTCATCGTTGCCGGCGAAGGTGCGCCCCACGCTCCACTGCGTGCCTTTGGCCGCGATGCGTTCGTAAATGCCAAGTTTGGCAAATATCTCCAGCGACTTCTGCGTGTAACAAATGCCGCGAGAAGAGGCGCCCTTCACGCCCACCGTGTTGTCTTCGTCCAGCAGCACCGCCGCCACGCCCAGGCGCGCCAGTGAACAGGCCAGCGTGAGCCCGGTGATGCCGCCGCCCACGATGACGATCGGGTGGCGAATCGTTTCGCCGGTTTTGAGCTCGGGCGGCGGTACAAACGGGTATTCGGGCAAGGCGTAACCCGAGCCCTGGGTGAACTCGTAACTGTTGCTGTAGGCAACCTGGCGGTACGTGTCCGGGTTGTGGTCGACGGGCTTCGGGTTCAACGGGCGGAATTTTCTAGACAGTTTTCACCAGCTCGGGCCGGTCGTTTTGCTGCGGCTTCAAGGGCGCTGCGGCACGCCCGGCCGCGCGGTCGGCGCGCCACTGGTCTTTGCGGGCTGTCCACTCGCCCAATTGTTTGTGCGCGGTTTTGCTCTCTTGCAACATCTGGAATTCATCGGCCAGCTGGGCTGTGAGTTCCAGGCGGATGCCGTTCGGGTCAAAAAAGTAGATGCTCTTGAAAATGTGGTGGTCGGTGATGCCCAGCACCTCGTGGTTCTCGGCCTCCAGGCGCGCCTTCATGTCCACCAGGGCCTGCACGTTGTCGACACGGAAGGAAATGTGGTTGACCCAATTAGGTGTGTTGGGCGAGGGCAGGGCACCCTCGTCGTCGCCGAGATCAAAGAAGGCGATGAACGAGCCGTCTTGCAGGCGGAAAAAAATGTGCGTGTAGGGGCAGTATTCGCCGGTGCTGGGCACGATGTCGCTCTGGATGATGTGGTACAGGGGCAGGCCCAGGATGTCTTCGTAAAAGTGCCTTGTGGCCTCGGCGTCGACACAGCGGTAGGCGTAGTGGTGCAACTGCTGCACCGGCGCTGGCGCGGGCAAGCCTGTGGACTGCGCAACGGCTTGGGGAGCGGGGCTTTTCAAAACAGCGGACATGGTTTGCTCCTGGGTGATCGGCGGCCAAATGCCTGCATGAATTCTCCCCCAATTCGCGCAACGCCTTTGGCGCGATGGCTCTTATGTGCAAAGTATTGGAATTAAATACCATTGGAATTAAATATAGATTTTGTATTGAATTGTCATCTTCAATAGCTAAACTTGATGCAACGCATTGAAGCTCTCAATTAGACGAGTCGATTCTTCTGCGTTACGCTGGACCCTGTTCTTTGCCGGTGACACGTTCACGGGTGGAAGGCAAACCGGTTTCATTCCTTAACCCCAAGCAACTCCAAGGAGATTTCCATGGCAGCACTCAAAGGCTCCAAAACGGAACAAAACCTGAAAGACGCCTTCGCCGGCGAATCGCAGGCCAACCGCCGTTATCTGTATTTCGCGAACAAGGCCGACGTGGAAGGCCAGCCTGACGTCGCCGCGCTGTTCCGCAGCACCGCCGAAGGTGAAACGGGCCACGCGCACGGCCACCTGGAGTGGCTGGAAAGCTGTGGCGACCCGGCCACCGGCCTGCCTTTTGGCGCCACCCGTGACAACCTCAAATCCGCAGTGGCGGGCGAGACCCACGAGTACACCGACATGTACCCCGGCATGGCCAAAACGGCACGCACGGAAGGTCATGACGAAGTGGCAGACTGGTTTGAGACGCTGGCCAAGGCTGAGCGCTCACACGCCAACCGCTATACCAAAGCATTGGCGGAACTGGTTGACTGATTGATGACGGGCGCGTTGCGCCCATGACTGCATCGGGCGCTTGCCCGATGCATGACGAAATGATTGGGCCGGTTCCTGAGCGCCAGTCATTCCGTCATGCAAGCGCCGCCAGGCGCGAGCGATCATGCGCCGCCCGGCGCGTCATGAAGCCCAACGGAGGAAAAATTGGCACGCGAAGGCAACCTCTCAGCACCCACCCGTCACCCCATCGACTGGAAGGGCGCGGATTATTACGACGAAGAAAAGACCTTCCACGAGCTGGAGCGCATTTTTGACATCTGCCACGGCTGCCGCCGCTGTGTGAGCCTGTGCGGCTCCTTCCCCACGTTGTTTGACCTGGTCGACGAAAGCAAGACGATGGAGGTCGACGGGGTCGACAAAAAGGATTACTGGAAGGTGGTGGACCAGTGTTACCTGTGTGACCTGTGTTACATGACCAAGTGCCCCTATGTGCCGCCGCACGAGTTCAACCTTGATTTCCCGCACACCATGCTGCGCGCCAAGGCGATCAAGTTCAAGAAGGGCGAGGTCGGGTTCGGCGAAAAGCTGCTCGCCTCGACCGACGTGCACGGCCAGTTTGCGGGCATTCCCATTGTGGTGCAAGCGGTGAATGCGATGAACAAAACCAAGGTGGCGCGCGAGGTGATGGAGTCAACGCTGGGTGTGGACAAAGACGCCTGGCTGCCCGCTTTGGCGACGCGGCGCTTCCGCTCGTCTGCGCCCAAAGCGAAAACGACTGTGGTGCGCCCCGGCGAGAAAACACCGGGCCAAGTGGCGATTTTCTCGACCTGTTACATCAACTACAACGAGCCCGGCATCGGGCACGACCTGCTGAAAATCCTCGACCACAACGAGATTCCGTATGTGATCGTCGACAAGGAAAAATGCTGCGGCATGCCCAAGCTCGAATTGGGCGACCTGGATTCGGTGAACAAGAGCAAAGAGGCGAATATCCCGGTGCTGGCCGGCTACGCCAAAGACGGCTTCGCGATTCTGGCCGCCGTGCCGAGTTGCGCACTGATGTTCAAGCAGGAAATTCCGCTGATGTACCCGAACGATGCGGATGTGCAACTCGTCAAAGAAGCGATGTGGGACCCGTTCGAATACCTGATGCAGCGGAAACGCGACGGCCTCCTGAAGGTGGATTTCCCGATCGCTTTGGGCAAAGTGAGTTACCAGATTCCCTGCCACGGCCGCGTGCAGAACATCGGCAAGAAAACCGAAGAGATGCTGAAAATGGTGCCCGGCACCAGTGTGCACACCCACGAGCGCTGCTCCGGCCACGCCGGCACGTTTGGCGTGAAAAAGGCCACGCACCAGCAGGCCATGAAGATCGGCAAACCGCTGTTCAAGGCCATGGCGGCCCACAAAGACGGCGGCTTGCCGGACGTGATCAGCTCCGACTGCCCACTGGGCGGCCACCACATCGCGCAAGGCTTCGAGGTCAACCAACTCGGCGCACCGCCGCAGAAACACCCGCTCACGCTGGTCCGTGAAGCTTATGGAATCAAATGACCACCATGGAACTGACTGGAAAAATCACCGCTGACAACCT
This sequence comes from Rhodoferax sp., assembly GCA_031373455.1. Classification (GTDB taxonomy): domain Bacteria; phylum Pseudomonadota; class Gammaproteobacteria; order Burkholderiales; family Burkholderiaceae_C; genus JANYCG01. The sequence continues at coordinate 1,739 of JANMMR010000575.1, read as the reverse complement.
CATGAGCCTGGAGGCCTACAGCAAATACCGCAAGGCGCACAAGCCCGACATCATCGCGCACCGCAAACTGCGCAGTGTGCAGTTGGGGGAACACCTCAATCTGCAGTTTGAGAGCGAGATGACCATCCGCTACCAGATCCAGGAGATGTTGCGCATCGAGAAAATCTTCGAAGAGGAGGGCATCCAGCAGGAGCTTGACGCCTATGTGCCCTTGATGCCCGAAGGCTGCAACTGGAAGGGCACGCTGCTGCTGGAATACCCCGACGTGAACGAGCGCAAGCGGGAACTGGCACGGCTCATCGGTGTGGAAGACCATATGTTTGTCGAAGTCGAAGGCCACGCGCGCGTCTACGCAATTGCTGACGAAGACCTGGAGCGCGAGAACGACGAGAAAACGTCTGCCGTGCACTTCGTGCGGTTTGAGCTCACACCGCTAATGTGCGCGGCCGTGAAAGCCGGCGCCGGCGTGAAGCTCGGTTGTGACCACACGAATTACCCGGCCCACACGCAGATTGCGCCGGAAACCCTCGCGTCGCTGGCGGGCGACCTGAAATAACTCTGGCCACCCGATAATCCGGGCTTTGCGGGCCAGCGCTGCAAGCCTTTTTCGGGCCGCAGGCAGATTGCGCCACCTTTCACCATGATTTTTGTCCTCTCGCCTGCCAAGTCGCTCGAATTCGAAACCGCAACCGGGCACCTTGCGTACACGCAGCCGCTGTTTGTGAAACAGGCCGAGCCGCTCATCAAGGCCCTGCGCAAAAAGTCCTGGCGGCAGGTGGCCAGGCTGATGGACCTGAGCCAGAACCTCGCCGAGCTCAACGTGGCGCGGTACCAGGCCTGGACCCCTGAATTCACGCCGCAAAATTCCAAACAGTCGGTGTTGGCTTTCGATGGCGACGTGTACGACGGCCTGGCAGCGCGCACGCTCGGCGAGGCGGACCTGGCGTGGGCGCAGCAACACCTGTGCATCCTGAGCGGCCTGTATGGCGTGTTGCGGCCGCTGGATTTGATGCAACCGTACCGCCTGGAAATGGGCACTGCGCTGAAGGTCGGCCGGCCTGACAACCTGTACCAATACTGGCGCACCAGCATCGCGCCGTATTTGAACCAGCGATTCGATGGCCATGAACACGCCAGCGCGGCCAGCGCGACCCGTGCGAGCGGCGCGCCCGCCGATGCGCGGGTGTTGGTGAACCTCGCGTCGCAGGAATACTTCAAGTCGGTCAACCCGCAACTGCTCAAGGCCCGTGTGGTGGAATGCGTGTTTGAAGACTTCAGCAACGACGCCTACAAGGTGCTGGGTTTTTTTGCCAAGCGGGCGCGTGGCATGATGGCCCGCTTTGCCATCCAGAACCGCATTGACAGCGTGAGCGGCCTGCAGGCGTTTGCCGAGGCGGGTTATGCCTTTGCGGCGGCGCAGTCGTCACCTGAAAGGCTGGTGTTCCGCCGCAAGACGCCAATCAACCCCAATTTGGGTACGATTGGGTGATTTTTTGGCTTTCAGGGCAAAGTTTGTGAAAAAATTGACAGTGAAGTCACGTAATACATAGATTTATAGCTATGAAAATAATAGCAAATAGCATCCGCATCGAAGTCGAGGACAGCGGCGCCGGGCTGAACCAGCAGGGCGTGGAGCGGCCGGTGGTGATGCTCATCATGGGGCTGGGCATGCAGCTCATCGCCTGGCCGTCGGCGCTGGTCAACGCGCTGGTGGCAGCGGGTTACCGCGTCATCCGCCA